>NZ_CZVS01000018.1:8500-32768 GCF_001535985.1 Candidatus Kryptonium thompsonii
ATTTTGAAGTTTACAAATTCAGGTGTAAGGCTTTGGGCTACTTATTATGGAGGAAGTAATTGGGATTGGGGCTGTTCAATTACCACTGATGGTTCAGGTAATATATTTTTGACGGGGGGTACTTTCTCAACCGATTTTCCAACGCATAATCCAGGTGGAGGTGCTTATTATCAGGGGTCAAATGCAAGTTACGAGGATATTTTTATTTTGAAGTTTACAAATTCAGGTGTAAGGCTTTGGGCTACTTATTATGGAGGAAATGCTCATGATCAAGGTAATTCAATTACTACTGATGGTTCAGGTAATATATTTTTGGCGGGATACACTGAGTCGGCTGATTTTCCAACGCATAATCCAGGTGGTGGTGCTTATTATCAGGGGTCAAATGCAGGAGGTGGTGATATTTTTATTTTAAAATTCAGCAGTAGTTTACCGTTAATTAGTTTAAGCAATAATTTAGTTGATTTTAGTTATGTGTATTTAGGGGATGAAAGGCGTGAATATGTGATAGTAAAAAACGCAGGTGGAGATACATTAAGGATAAGAGATATTGTGATAGGTGATAGTAGTTTTGCTTATTTAGGTAGTTTGCCATTGAGTTTGGGGAGTGGTGATTCTGTTTCTTTAGAGTTTAAGTTTAAGCCAGTTTCATCAGGTTTTAGAGTTGATACTGCGTTTATTTACAGTAATTCAGAGGTTGATTCAGTTAACAAGGTTGTATTAAGGGGTGGAGGAGTAAAGCCACCATATTTATCAAGTTCTGTTGATAGCATAAATTTTAGATCTGTTTTTATTGGTGATTCAGTTGTTAAGTTTCTTAAGCTTTACAATTTAGGTGATTTTGACACGATAAGGGTTATAAGTTTAGAGGTATCGGAGCCTTTTAGAGTTATTTCATATCTAAGCGTTATAAAACCTGGAGATAGTTCAAGTGTTGTTTTAAGTTTCAAGCCTACATCAATGGGGGTTTATGATGGTTTATTGAGGGTTGTTAGCACGGCTTGGAATGATACGTTAGAAGTTAGACTTTATGGTAAGGGTGTGCCTGTGGTGTTAAATGTTGATAAACGAGTTCAATCTGGTATTGTAAAATTTGTTTGTCGTTTTAATGCAAGCGATAGTGTTAGGTTAAATAGTTTCTTTTATTCAATTGATGGTGGTTCAAGTTGGAAGTTGAGTTCGAGGGTTTCAAGTTTTGCTGTTGTAGGGGTTGGGGTTGACACAATATATTGGGATAGTAGGAAAGATTTGGTTAATTTTGAGTCAGCTGATGTCAAGGTTAGGGTGGATTTTATTTTTGGCTCTTTTGATTTTTCAATTAGAATAGATAGTGTTGGGGTTGATAATCTTTCACCAAGGTTTGGGGGAGTGAAGTCGCATAAGAATTTGCTATTTGGGAAGGTTGTTCTCTACTGGGATAGGGCTGTTGACATAAGTAAGGTTGTTTATAAAGTTTTCATCGCTGATAGTTTGATTTCTGAGGTTGTGACAGATTCAGTCTTTGTTTCAGGGCTTAGGACTTCAACAGTTTATAATTTCAATGTCAAGGTTTATGACTTGGTTGGGAATGAGAGTTCTTCACCTTATTCATTGAAGGTAAATGCTCTTTGTGATTATAATGGGGATAACAGGGTGGATGCATTTGATCTTGGAAGTTATGTAAAGGCTTGGAGTGAGCTTGATTATTCTGGTTCGGATATTTATCCCTATGATGGTTCATTGCCACAGGTTGTTGTTAGGGGTGATGGGAAGTTGGATGTTTATGATGTTTTCACATTCACAAAGATTTGGGATTATTCGCACATTCAGGGATTGCCTAAGGTTTTGAGTTTCAGTTTTGAAGGCGTTGATGTTTCAGTTTTGGTTTCAGGTGAAGAGTTTGTTTTCAAGCCTGATTTCAGGGGAAAGTTTTTAAGTTATGGGGTTGAGGTATATCATCGTGGTTTGGTTGATAGTTTTGAAGTTTTAAGAGAAGGAATTGGTCTTGTTTATAGGGATAGTTTGGGTGGGGTGATTTATTTTGATTATTCAAAGTTTGGTGGTATAGAAGAGGGAGGTTTAGGTTTGTTCAGGGTGAAGTTTGGAGGGGTTAAGTTTGGGGATAGTGTGGTGATAAGATTTCGTGGGTATGATGAGGATTCGTTGGTTTCTGGGAGGGAGGCTTTTTCGAGGGTGTATGTTATAAGGTTTGAGGATATACCGAGGGATTTTGCTTTGCATCAGAATTATCCGAATCCTTTTAATCCATCAACAGTTATAAGGTTTGATTTGCCGAGGGATGTAGAGGTTAGGCTTTGTGTGTATGATGTTCTTGGGAGGTTGGTTGGTGTGTTAGTAGATGGTAGGGTGAGGGCAGGTAGGCATAGTGTTGAGTTCAGGGGAGATGGGTTGTCGAGCGGGGTATATTTTTACAGGTTGGAGGCTGGTGATTTTGTGAGTGTAAAGAAGATGGTGTTGGTGAAGTGACTCACCCCCAACCCCTCTCTATAAATAGAGAGGGGAAAAATTGAAAGAGATGAGTTTGTGAACTCATCCCCCGACCTCTTTCTAAACTTTAGAAAGGGGAAAATTAAAAGGGGGGAGTTATTTTTTGCCATTCATTTGAGGAGTGAATTTATCGCTGTGAAAAATAGGGGATTTTTGCTTGATTATTTAAGATTGTATTGGTATATTTTGAGTAAATCGTAAAGATAAATTTTTGAAAGATATAAGTTTTGAAATGAGAAAGTCTCGATCAGTTGTAGTTGAGAAAGAAAAGACTCAGGTAGCAACTTCAAATTACAATAAAACTGTTCTTAGTAACGGCATTCGGGTTGTTTCTGAATCAATACCGCATGTTAAAAGTGTCTCCTTGGGGGTATGGGTTGATGTTGGTTCGAGGGATGAAAGTGATTTGGACAATGGTATAACTCATTTCATAGAGCATATGGTTTTCAAAGGAACGGGGAAAAGAAGTGCAAGGGAAATTGCCGAATTTGTCGAGGATATCGGGGGTTATTTGAATGCCTTCACAACAAAGGAAAATACTTGTTTTTATGTCAGGGTTTTGAGCGAACATTTAAAAGAGGGAGTTGAGATACTTGCGGATATAGTTCAAAATCCGACATTTGATAAAAGGGAAATCGAAAAGGAGAAGAAAGTTGTTTATGAAGAGATAAAAGATGTTGAGGATGATTTTGAGGATTATATTGGTGACCTTCTTGAATATCAGATTTATCATCCACATCCACTTGGCTTGCCTATAATAGGAACGAGGGAAACCGTCAGTGGATTTACAAGGGAGAAACTTTTTGAACATTTAAGAAAATTTTATAATCCAAGTAACATTGTCGTATCAGCTGCTGGAAATCTCGTCCATGATAAACTTGTTGAATATGTTGATAAGTTTTTCACAGCGACGAATAAAAATGGATTTGTCAATGTTAGAAGAAAACCAGAGGGAATGAGGGCAGTTAACTATGTTATTGAAAGACCTTCAAGTCAATCACATGTTTGTATTGGGACTGCTACTTTTGGGGCTAGAGATAAATGGCGGGATCATTTGCTGCTTCTTAACACGATCATTGGCGATGGGATGAGTTCAAGATTGTTCCAGAATATAAGGGAAAAATATGGTTTCGTGTATTCAATTTATTCATTTTACACGATGTTTAAAGATTCGGGGGTTTTTGGTGTTTATTTTGCATGTGACAGAAAGAATGTGGAGAAGACGATTGAATTAGTATGGAAGGAGTTTAATTCAATTGTTAAGAACGGTGTCTCTGTGGATGAATTGAAGAGGGCTAAGGAGCAGGTGAAGTCTTCTATTTTAATCGGTTTAGAAAGCATGTCAAATAGGATGCAAAGGCTTGCACAGATAGAACTTGTTTATGATGGCAGGTATTCAGATGTGAGTGAAGTTATAAAAAAGATTGGAAGGATCACACCTGATGAAATTCGTGAAGTGGCGATTGAAACTTTGAGGAAGGAAAAATTTACAACAGTTATCATCAACCCATCTAAAAAATAAACGGAGAAGGAACTAATGATAGTAGGAGTTCCAAAAGAAATTAAAAGGATGGAAAACAGAGTAGCACTTTTACCTGCTGGTGTTTCAATTCTTAAGGCTCACGGTCATACTGTTTTGGTTGAGAAAGGAGCTGGGCTTGGGAGTGGATTTAGCGATGAGCTTTACAGGGATGCTGGTGCTGAAATTGTTTCGGATCCCCGTGAGATTTATGCTGAAGCTGATATGATAGTCAAGGTGAAGGAGCCGATCGATTATGAGTATAATCTTTTGAGAAAGGGACAAATTGTTTTCACTTATTTCCATTTCGCAGCGAGTCGCGAGTTGACTGAGGCTGTTATTAAGTCAGGATGTATAGCCATTGCCTATGAGACTGTTCAAAAGGATGACGGGACTTTGCCTTTGCTTGAGCCGATGAGCGAGATTGCGGGAAGGATGGCACCACAGGAGGGAGCGAAGTATCTTGAGAAATCTATGGGTGGACGTGGAGTTTTGTTGGGTGGGGTTCCGGGTGTTGAACCTGCTGATGTTGCGATAATTGGAGGTGGAGTTGTTGGCACAAATGCAGCGAAAATTGCTGCCGGGCTTGGGGCAAGGGTTACAATACTTGATGTTAACTTGCAGAGGTTGAGATATCTTGATGATATAATGCCGAAAAATGTTATAACAATGGCTTCAAATGAGTATAATATTGCTAAGGCAGTTCGCAGAGCTGATGTTTTGATTGGCGCAGTTTTAATACCGGGGGCAAAAGCACCAAAGCTTGTGCCAAAAGAATTAGTTGCACAAATGAAAGAAGGAGCAGTAATAATCGATGTTTCAGTTGACCAAGGTGGATGCATTGAAACTATAAGACCAACGACACATGATGATCCGGTGTATATTGAGTATGGCGTTGTTCATTACGGCGTTGCAAATATGCCCGGCGCTGTTCCAAAGACATCAACAATTGCTCTTACGAATGCCACACTTCCATATGTGATTGAACTCGCTGATAAAGGTTTTGAGATGGCCATAAAGACGAACAAAGAGTTGAGAAGGGGTGTTAATATAATTGAAGGCAAAGTTACACATAAAGGTGTGGCAGAAGCATTTGGACTTGAATATACACCGATTGAAGACTTAATTAAGTTTGATTAACAAAATAAAATTTAGGAAATCAAATGGCGAAGATAACAATAGATGGTAAAACAGCAGAAGTAAAGGATGGAATAACCATTCTTCAAGCGGCAGAAGCACTTGGCATTGATATCCCACACTTTTGTTATCATCCTGCTCTCTCAATATCTGGAAATTGCAGAATGTGTTTGGTTGAGGTTGAAAAGATGCCAAAGCTTGTGATCGCCTGTGCAACGCGAGTGATGGATGGGATGGTTGTTTATACGCAAAATGAGAAAGTTAAAAAAGCAAGACAAGCCGTTCTTGAGTTTATTCTTATCAATCATCCGCTTGATTGCCCAATTTGTGATGAGGCTGGTGAATGTAAACTTCAGAATTATACATATATTTACGGACCTGGACACAGCAGATTTGATGAGGAGAAAGTTCACAAGCCGAAGAGAGTCCCACTTGGTCCGAATATCGTTCTTGATGTTGAAAGATGCATAATGTGTTCAAGATGTATAAGATTTTTTGATGAGATTGTAAAAGATCCACAATTGACCTTTATTCAAAGAGGGGATAGAGTAGTTCTGACCACTTTCCCTGGGAAGCGAGTTGATAATCCTTACTCAATGAATATAATTGATATTTGCCCAGTTGGTGCTCTAACATCAAAAGATTTCAGATTTAAAGAAAGAACTTGGAACATGACTGCAGTTAGCAGTATCTGCCCAGGTTGTGCGAGAGGATGTAATGTATATCTTTGGGTTAGAAATAACCAGATTTTGAGGATAACTCCGAGGGTAAATATGGAAGTTAACAGATATTGGATGTGTGATTACGGACGATTTACTTATAAACCTGTGAACTCGGATGATAGGATAAAATCGCCGATGGTTCGCCAAAATGGTGAACTTGTTGAAGTTGAGTGGGATGTTGCGATTGAAAAGGCGGTTTCTCTGTTGAAAGATGTCAAACCAGATGAAGTTGCGGTTATTGGTTCTGCTTATGCGACGAATGAAGATAACTTCGCTTTGCGAAAATTTGCTAAGTCTGTTCTCAAGGCAAAATACATTGATTTTTTGAGCCATGTGAAGGATGGTGATGAAGATGATTTTCTGATCAGAGCGGATAAAACTCCCAATTCAACTGGAGCGAGGCTCGTCGGCATCGGGGCAAGTGATGGATTTGGTTTCGAATCGATAGTTGAAGGTTTAAGGACGAAAAAGTTTAAAGTTATCTATGTGATGGATGATGACATTGTTTTAAATGATGAGATTTACAATTTGCTTGATGGGGTAGATGTAATTGTCCATGCAACCAATTGGAATAAAACCGTTGAAAAGGCAACTGTTGTTTTTGCGAGCGCATCATTTGCTGAGAAGGAAGGAACTTTTACCAACTTTGAAGGGCGGGTTCAGAAGCTAAATATCGCGGTTCTTCCAAAAGATGTCGAACCGTATATGGTTTATAAGCCGAGAAAATTTGGCGAAGCAAGGCCAAATACGGGAGAAATTGATAAATCTAAGCTTGCGCTATCTCGATTGTTTAAATTTGGGACTCAATTTGATAGATGGTCAAGTGGGGAAAGAAGAAATGTTAAGCCATCATGGTGGGTAATTTCGCAAATTGCAAGTAATCTTGGAGTGAAATTTAATTATGAGAAAGTCGAAGATGTGTTTAATGATCTCTCTCAGACTGTTCGCGAGTTCAAAGGTTTAACTTATGAGTCAATTGGTGATGAGGGTGCGATGATAAATTTGGCAAGTAAGAAAGTTACATCTGTTGAAATTTAAAGTTAACATCAACAAAAATTAAAGTTTCAAAGCACATGGAAACACTTTTAATTATAATTGTGAAATCAGCGATTTTCATAATTCTTTTTTTAACTGCTTCTGCTGCTTTGACGTATGTTGAGAGAAGAATCTCAGCGTTTATTCAAGATCGTCTCGGTCCAAATAGAGTTGGACCTTTCGGACTATTTCAACCGATTGCTGATGTTATAAAAATTATCTTCAAGGAGGAGATAATACCAGCAAATGCGGACAGAACTTTACACACAATTGCACCGATAATTTCACTTTTTGTTGCTTATAGTGTTTTTGCTGTTTTGCCACTTGGAGAAAGTTTGGTAATTGGAGGAAGGGAAATTAAACTTATACTTGCTGATGTAAACGTTGGTTTTCTTTATATACTCGCATTGAGCTCAATTGGTGTTTACGGTGTAACTTTGAGTGGGTGGGCATCAAATAACAAATATTCGCTTCTTGGTGCTTTAAGGGCTTCAGCGCAAATGATAAGTTATGAGTTATCGCTTGGACTTTCACTTGTTGGAGTTGTCCTTGTTGCTGGGTCAATTCAAATTGATGAAATCATACGTTCGCAGGCAAATGTTTGGAATATTTTCTATCAACCTGTTGGATTTATAATTTTTCTTGTCTCTGCTTTTGCTGAAACAAATAGACTACCTTTTGATTTACCTGAGGCGGAACCTGAACTTGTTGCAGGTTATCACACAGAGTATTCTGGGATGAAGTTTGGTGCTTTTTATCTTGCAGAATATACGAACATAATAACAGCAAGTTTGTTGGTAACGGCGTTTTATCTTGGTGGATGGTATTTCCCGTTTTTTGATATTTACCGTGGCATGAATCCAAATCTTGCGGGTATTTTGCAAGTGATCGTATTTTTTGTGAAGGCTTTTGTGATAATCTTTCTTTTCATGCTTGTCAGATGGACATTGCCAAGGTTCAGATATGATCAACTTATGCGGTTGGGATGGCAAGTTTTGTTGCCACTTGCGCTTTTAAATGTTCTTGTGACTGGACTTGTTAAGATCATTCTTTAAAAATAAAAATTTGGTTTGAGAATGAGTGAAATTAAAATAAATGGAAGACCAAAGACAAGGGAAATAAAACGGAAGTCAAATCTAAACCTTCTTGAAAGACTTTATCTTCCAGAAATTTTCAAAGGTTTAAGCATCACATTCCGTCAGATATTTAAGCCGAAGTTTACATTTGAATATCCTGATGTAAAATGGCAACCCCCAGCTTCGTTTCGTGGAAGACCTGTGCTTGTTGTAGATGATGAAACAGGTGTTGAAAGGTGCGTGGCTTGCGGGCTTTGTGCAAGGGTTTGTCCTGCACTTGCAATTGAAGTAGTGGCTGATGAAACTGGGCTTGATAAAGAGAGATATCCGAAAAAGTTTGAAATAAACATGCTTCGTTGCATCTACTGCGGGCTATGTGAAGAGGTTTGTCCTGAAGAGGCGATCGTCATGAGCAAGGAATATGAACTTGTCTTTACAAGTAGAGAAGAAGCAATTTTTGGTAAGGATAAACTTCTTGTCCCCGCATCACAATTGAAAGATCGACTTGAGTTTTTGAGAAAGATGAGGTGAAAACAAAATTTTTCTGCATCGTTATGGACGATGATAAAGATTCAATGCATAATGATTTGAACTTTAAGGCTCTCTTGACTTCGTTTCTTATTTTGACATTGATTATTTCCCCGCTATTCGCTCAAAAGATTTCCCTGATTCAATATCCAGACGAAGTTGTAAAGGGCGAAAAATTTGCTGTGAAGTTAAACGTTTACGCAGAACCTGAAGATACAATTTTAATCATTGCTTCGAGTGAAGGTGAAGTTAATCTATCTGAGTCTTTCATTTTTGAGGACAGTTCTATAAATATTGAACCCCTTAAAGCAAATCCCCCGTTTGCATTAAACGAGTATTTACAGAAAAACTTTCCCGTTCAAAAAATATTTATCTTTTTAGACACGCTCAAGCATTCGTCTGTTCTAAGAAGTTATGCTTTTGTGATGAGCACAAAATCATCCGATGAAATCAGGCTGAATTTTTTACCTATAAAAATTTCTTCTGATTCTTTAATTTTTGAACCAATGGAAGCCGAAGGGCATAAAGTTAACATTAAGGTTAAAAACTATTCGGATAAAACAGCGGGCTTATGCGCTAAATTTGAAAAAGATGGATTTATCAAGTTTAACTTGAACGATAAATTTACTGGCAAGGAAGGCTTTACACTTTTGTTCTGGCTGAAGACAACATCGATGATGGGCAAGATAATTACTTTGGAATCAACTTTTGATAAAAGTTTTGCAAGCGTTGGGTTAAAATTTGGTAGCATTTTTGTCGCAATGAACAGTTCGATTGGAAAGTATGAGATAACATTTCCAAAATTTGTAAGCGATGGGGAATGGCATTGCATTGTGATAACCGCAAATCAGCCTGGTGATATTTTAAAGCTTTATGTCGATGGTGATAAGATTGATGAGATTTTTATACCAAATTTATCGCAGTTCGAAATAAATCGTCCAAGTGTAAAAATTGAAAAAGGATTGATTGATGAGATTGTTTTTTTCAAAAATGTTAAACCTGAGTTGGTGGAGCGTCTCTGGCGTTATTTCGTTAAAGTTGATACCAATGTGCTTTTCCTTCTGAAGTTTGAAAATGAAGAAGTAAACGTAATTGGAAATGTAAGCAATATTGAAACGAACGCTGTTAAATTCGTCCCATCATCGGCACCGATTTATTCTTCGGGGGTAAAAGTTAATGCGGAATTAAAAGAGGGTAAAATTAATATAAGTTGGGAAGTGGAAGATCCTGAATTTGTAAGTAGGTTTGTCCTTGAAAGAAAAATCAAAGATGGGCAGTTCCAGCCAGTTTACCAAATCTTAGCATCTGATTTCAATAAATATACATTTGTTGATGTAGATGTTGAAGACAATGTAGTTTACTTTTATAGGGTTAAGCGAATTAACAAAGATGGAAGTTTTGAGTTTTCGGATGAGATTAAAGTTGGGGTTGGTTTGAAAAAAGACTTTGAAATTATTGGCAATTTCCCCAACCCATTTAATTCTGAAACAAAGATAATTTATACTCTATTCAGCGATACTTATGTTAAACTTACCGTTTATGACATCGTTGGGCGTGAGATCGCAGTTTTAGTAGATGGATTTCAAAATGCAGGAAAGCATGAAGTTTCGTTCAATCTTGGGAATATAAAAGTGGATGAGATTACAAGCGGAATTTATCTTTACAAGCTTCAAACTCAAAAAGGATATGAGATAAGAAAAATGGTAGTTATAAAGTGATCGTTCGTCTATTAATCTTACTTTTACCCTTTCTACTTTCCTGCTCCGTTTCAAAATATACTACTGGCATTAAAACAATGGTTGAGCTCAAAGGCGAATGGAAGTTTAAAATTGACCCTGATGATGTTGGACTTTCACAATTTTGGTATTCTTCTAACTTTGATCGAAGCGATTGGGCGAGCGTGGAGGTTCCAGATTTCTGGGATAGGTACTCAAACTTTTCAAGTTATGATGGGATTGCGTGGTATTATAAAAGTTTTGAGATTGAGCGAATTGACAAGCGAAAAAAATATGCGATTTTTTTCGGCGGGGTTGATGATGACTGCGGGGTTTGGTTAAATGGTGAATTTGTCGGCGAACATCGTGGATATAGCGATGAGTTTTATTTTGATGTGACAAAATTTTTAAAACAGGGATTGAATGAACTTGTTGTTATGGTGATTGACCATGGTGGACCTGGTGGGATTTATAAACCAGTGGCAATAGTTGAATATTCTGAAATTGAGGATCTTTTGAAAGGGGAATTTTACTATAAAAACGCAAGAAAAAGCGAAGAATGGGTTAAAGATGCAATTATTTACGAGATTTTTCCAAGAGCTTTTTCTGAAAAAGGAACATTTAAAGAGATAGAGCGTGAAATTCCACGACTTAAAGAACTTGGGGTAAATGTGATTTGGTTGATGCCAATTCATCCCATCGGTGAGGTCAAAAGAAAAGGGACGCTTGGAAGCCCATATTCAGTGAAAGATTATTATGGTATCAATCCCGAATACGGCACAGCGGAAGATTTTAAATCGCTGGTCAAAACTGCACATGAAAATGGGATCAAGGTTATAATTGACCTTGTTATAAATCATACTGCATGGGACAACAAGTTGATCATTGAACATCCTGAATGGTATGTTAAGAACGATAAAAATGAGATCATTTCACCAAATTCTGATTGGACGGATGTGGCGGATTTAAATTACGATAACCCTGAGTTGAGAAAATATATGATTGAGATGATGAAATACTGGGTAAAAGAATTTGACATCGATGGCTATAGGTGTGATGTTGCTGAACTTGTTCCGATTGATTTTTGGAATGAAGTAAGAAAAGAACTTGACAAAATTAAGCCTGTGATGATGCTTGCTGAGGGTAGTTTGCCCGAACAACATTTGGAAGCATTCGACCTAACTTATAGTTGGAATGTTTATGATGCACTGGCAAGGATAATAAGAAATGGACATCTTCCATCTGTCCTTGATAATGTTCTTGAAAGTGAGAAGTATAAATTTCCAAAAGGTTCTTTGAGATTGCGCTTTAATGAAAACCATGATAAACCGCGAGCTGTTAAATTTTTTGGTGAGGATGGAGCGCTTGTTTCAGCTTTTATAGTTAATACAATTCCAGGTGTTCCACTCATTTATAACGGACAGGAATATGGAGATACCACAAACCTTTCGTTGTTCGAGAAACAGGTGATGTCAAGGGACAGCGTAAGCAAGAGGGGAATGAAATTTTACTCATTTTACAAAAAATTGTTTAACTTTAGAAAAAATTCGCTTGCGTTGAGGAGAGGTGAGATGATAAAGGCAAAAACGCTTAACGATGACAAGGTTTATGCTTTCTGGAGAAAATATAAAGATGAAACGGTTCTCTCGATTGCGAATCTTTCAACTTGGGGAGTGACGACGAAGTTGCAAATTGATGAGGTTTTGAAGAAGAAAATTAAGAATGGAAAAGTTAAATTTTACGATGTCTTTGAAGATAAAATTGGCGAAGCTAAGGTTGAAGATTTTGTTAATTTTAAACTTGAACCTTTCACTTTTAAACTTATATCAGTTTTTTAAAACAAATCTAATGGACAAAGATGAAATCTTACACGGAATATCTAACTTTTAACACCAAGAATAAGCGTGAGATAATTAATATCACCGATAAAGTAAATGAGGCTTTGAAAAAAAGCGGTATAAAGGAAGGGTTTTGCCTTGTTTCAGCTATGCATGTCACCGCTGGCGTATTTGTGAACGATGATGAGGATGGACTGATCGAAGATTTAACTGAGTGGCTTGAAAAACTTGCCCCATTTAACCCAAATTATAAGCATCATAGAACGGGCGAAACAAACGCAGATGCGCATCTCAAAAGTTTACTTATTCATCACGAGGTCATAATCCCTGTCACGGATGGACGACTTGATTTTGGACCATGGCAACAGGTTTTTTACGCTGAATTTGATGGCCAGAGAAAGAAAAGGGTTATAATTAAAATCATTGGTGAGTGATTCGTTCAATGACAGTCTGAAAGATCTCCCTTGTTCTTTTCATCCTACTCTTTATTGAGTCAACGAATTCATCAGGAAATCTATACCCAAGGCATAGCGAAAGGTATTCAAGTTTTTCTGGTTCGTCGGGGATGAGATTTGATTTTGATCCTAACGAAACGCGTGTAAACTTTTCAATCTCCCTGTAAAATTCATAATTTGCAATTAAAGTTTTGCGTTCACTTTCTTTTAAAAAGCCATATTTAGTTAAGTTCTCCAGCGCTTTTACTGTGCTTCTTTCTATTTTTCCAAATTTTTTCAAGTGCTTCATTTGTAATATCTGTGCGATAAACTCAATATCTGTCAAACCTCCCGAACTTAATTTTATGTCCATCCCACCATATTTTATGTTTTGCTCCATTTTCTCGCGCATTTGGAATATGTATTGTTCAAGTGATTTTGTGAATTCAATTTTTAAAATTCTGTCGTGAATTAACCCAAGGATTTTTTCCGCAATTTGCGGATTGCCCGCGATAAATCTTGTCCTTGTAAATGCTTGAATTTCCCAGAACTCCGCTCGATTTTTAAGATATGAGTCAAAATATTCAAAATTCACAAGTATAGGCGCATTTCTTCCCTCGGGGCGAAGCCGAACATCAACCTCATAAAGTTTTTCAATTTCAATGGTTGTCATCTGACTTACTAAATTTTCACATTTCGCTGTTAAAATTTGATATTTCTCCGCTCTTCTTTCATCGGTTATAAACATCAGATCAATATCCGAATCAAAATTCATTTCCTCGGATCCAAATTTCCCGAGCCCAAATATTGCAATCCTTTGCCTTTCGTCATCATCAAAATTTTCGAAGAAAAATTTATTTAACACCAACTCAGCTTGCTCTGTTAACTCTTTTGAAAGGCGCTGAAAATCGATCAAACCATCAAGGTTCAAAACAAGCAATCTTATCTCGTTCAAGAATTTGAAATCGTGAAGGTTAAAAACATCGAGATGTTTAAAAAATTCAAAAACTTCACTCGTTTTTTTATCTTTGCTCAAATTGTTTTCAGATAGCAAAATGTCAAGAAGATGGGTTTTAAACGAAAGCAAGTTTGAAAATCTTGGGCTGAATTGAGAAATGTTAAGTATGATTTTTCTAAATGAATCGTTTAAGAGCAAATCGTAAAATGACTTTGAATATCTGAAACCTTCGGCGATTTTTCTGAAATTGTCAAGTGTGATATCTGGGATTATGGTTTTTGATATTTCGTTCAGGATAATTGAAGAAACCTTTGCGAAGGAATTTTCCTCTGCCGTGCTGAAAATTATTTCCCCAGTGATAAGTTTCCCCTTTGATAGAAACTTAATATTTCTCATCGCTTTATCAACATCTCTGAAGTTCATATCGTAAAAAAATTTTTTAAGTCTCCCCTTTGCGATCTCATCATCGATTATGTCCGAGATGAAAAGTTCTGGCTTTGCTTCAACTCCAAAGATTCGCTCATAAATTTTTCTTACGCTTTCAAATCTCTCGTCAAGCTCATGTTTAAAAGTTTTCCACTCGGGGATAGATGGGGTGGGGAATGAAATTGTTTTGTCCTTTTTTTCGTAGTTTTTCATCGCTTTTGCGAGCATCGTCAAAATGTTGGTTTCGAGAGGAATTGTATGGGTTTGAAGGTTATGCGACATTTGAAGTATATGTTCAATTCTTCGGAAATAGATGTAATTTTCGGTTAGTATTTTTGCCTCGCTTTTTGTCAGCAATCCGTAGTTTGAAAGTCTTTCAATTGCGTTTAATGTATTTTGTGTTTTCAGCTCAGGTAAAGTTCCAGCATTTAAAAGCTGGAGAGTTTGAACTATAAACTCAATATCCCTTATTCCACCCCGTCGCAGTTTGATATCGTATTCACTTGTTGAGATCGCTTCAAGTTTGGCTTTTATCTTAGCAATTTCACGGATCGGGTTATCCAAGAACGAACTTGGGTAAATAAATGAATCAAGCATGTTTAAAAATTTCCAGCCGAAGTTTAAATCACCAGCGATGGGCCTCGCTTTGATCAGCATTTGTCTTTCCCATATCTTCCCGTAAACTTCATAATATGTTAAATAACCAAGTAAAGAACGAGCCAGTGAACCTGCGCTCCCCTCGGGTCTTAACCTGAAATCGGCTCTATAAAGAGAACCTTCCTCGGTTTTCTCTGAGAGAAAATTTATGAGAGTGGAGACGAGACGATTGAATATTTCGTAATAAGAGATAACTTCACCATTAATCTTTAGCTCCCCATCTCGATTGTAAATAAAGATCAGGTCTATATCCGAGCTGTAGTTTAATTCTTTTCCCCCAAGTTTACCAAGGGCAATTATGCAAAATTCAGTTTCAGGAAAGGATGAAAATTTTTTTCTTGTTTCTTCAATCGCAAGTTGAAGACAAATTTCAACTATCGCTTCAGCAAGATCAGATAAAGATGTGACGGTTTCTTCAAAATTGGCGATGCCGAGGATATCGCGTAAGCCAATTCTCAAAATCTCCCTTCGTTTAAATCGCCTTAATGCATTAAGTTTATTTTTAACGCTTTGAAAATATGAGATTGAATTTTTCCCCTCGTTTAAATAATCTTCTCTTGATAGCTTTTTGTCGAGGGCATTTGTTGATGTGAGCCAGTGGAATAGTTCGGGGTCGCGCACAAGTATATCTGCAAAGTATTGGGAGTATCCAAAGGTTGTGAGCAAGATTTTCAACATTTGCTGGTGAAGGGCAAACTCTTTATAAAGGGATGATTTGCTAAACGAGTTCTCGATGAAACGAATGAAGTTATTTAAACTTTGCTCTGGATTTGGTGAGAAGGTAAGGGAGGAGATAAAGTTTTCGATAAATTTATCTATAAGGTCAAATCTTGCGGTCGAATCTATAAAGTTATTAACAAGATTTTCAAAATTCTCAATTGACTTTTCATTTGACCTGAAGATTTTTCTTAAAGTTTGCTTTGTTTTTGCATCAAAGCTAAACTTTGGCATTTACATTTGTTTCTTCAAAAGTTTTTGCTTTTTTCCTTTTGAATTCAAGAGCAGACCTTACAAAATCTCGAAAGAGCGGATGGGGTTTTGTCGCCCTTGATTTGAGTTCGGGATGGAATTGAACCCCGACAAACCATGGATGGTTTGGAATTTCGATTATCTCAACAAGTGAACCGTCTGGTGAAAGACCGCTGAAAATCATCCCGTTTGCCTCAAGAATTTCCCTAAATTTATTGTTAAGTTCATATCTGTGCCTATGCCTTTCGTTTATTCTATCAGTTCCGTAAGCTGCATATGCTTTTGTGCCCGGTTTTAAAACCGCTGGATATAGACCAAGCCTCATACTTCCACCCTTCATTTGAATCCCCATTTGCTCAGGTAAAAGGTCGATCACAGGATATGGAGTTGCTGGATTAAACTCCGTGCTATTTGCATCCTTTAAACCACACACATTTCTCGCAAATTCAATCACAGCGCATTGCATGCCAAGGCAAATACCAAAGAATGGAATTTCATTTTCACGGGCAAATTGAATTGCCTTAATTTTACCTTCAACTCCTCTCTCCCCAAAACCTCCAGGGATCAAAAGCCCATGAACATCTTTTAGAAATTTCTCCGCACCGTATTTTTCAATATCCTCAGCCTTTATCCACTTTATATTGACTTTGCATTCGTTTTCAGCACCAGCGTGAACGAATGACTCTATTATGCTTTTATAAGCATCTCTCAATTCTGTATATTTCCCACAGATTGCAATTTCAACGCTATCTTTTGGGTTTTTTATCTTTTCAACAAATTTTATCCACTCTGTCAAGTTTGGCTCTTTGGCTGATATGTTTAACTTTTTAAGAACAATATTATCGAGCCCCTCTTCATAAAAGATCAGCGGGACTTCATAGATTGATTCAACATCAATTCCTTGGATCACCGCCTCTGGCTCGACATTTGTGAAAAGAGCGATTTTCTCTTTTATTTCCTTGGTTAAAGGTCTTTCTGTCCTGCAGATTAAAATGTCAGGTTGAATTCCAATTTCAAGCAATGTTTTTACGCTGTGTTGTGTCGGTTTTGTTTTAAGCTCACCTGTTGATTTTATATAAGGTACAAGAGTCACATGTATGTTAATTGCATTTTGCTTCCCAACTTGAAGCATAAATTGTCTTATCGCTTCAAGGAAAGGGAGACCTTCTATATCTCCAACTGTCCCGCCAATTTCAGTTATGATAACATCATAATCATCTTCATTTGCGATCAGGGTAATTCTCCTTTTAATTTCGTCTGTTATATGTGGAACAACCTGAACAGTTGCACCAAGATAATCACCTTTCCTTTCGCGCATTATGACCTCGTGGTAAACTTGTCCTGTTGTTGTGTTGTTTAACCTTGACATGCTTATGTCGAGAAATCTTTCGTAATGTCCAAGGTCGAGGTCGGTTTCGGCTCCGTCATCCGTTACATAGACTTCGCCATGTTGATATGGATTCATTGTTCCAGCATCAACATTTATGTACGGATCAAATTTTTGGATTGTAACTTTTAAACCCCTTGCTTTCAACAAAAGCCCAAGAGATGCACATGCTATTCCTTTCCCAAGCGATGAGACAACTCCACCAGTGACGAAAATATATTTCGTTTTTTTGTTTGTCATTTCAAAAACTCGTTTTTTGTTTTAAAATAGAAACCACATTTTCAATATCAGAAAATGTATCAACACCTATTGTGTCTTTATCAGTTATCACAACTTTTATTCTCATCCCATTTTCAATTGCCCTTAACTGTTCAAGCTTTTCCAATTCTTCAAGTTTTGATGTTTTTAAGTTTACAAACTTAAAAAGCGAGTTTCTTTTATAAACGTAAATGCCGATGTGTTTGTAATAAACTCCTAATTTTAACCATTCATCTCTTCTCTGCGCATCCCTGCAGAACGGAATTGGGCTTCGCGAGAAATAAAGCGCAAAATTTTTTTTTATCGAAAACAACTTTCACAACATTTGGGTTGAAAAGGGTTTCAACATCTGTAATTTTAACTGCAAGTGTTGAAATATCAATATCGTTATCTTCTTCTTTTAAAAATGGCTCTATAGCGGAA
The DNA here is from genome assembly GCF_001535985.1 of Candidatus Kryptonium thompsonii. Lineage (NCBI taxonomy): Bacteria > Pseudomonadati > Candidatus Kryptoniota > Candidatus Kryptonium > Candidatus Kryptonium thompsonii. The sequence goes on from NZ_CZVS01000018.1 coordinate 26,070, forward strand.
TCAATCATATCTCCAGAGATCAAAGGTTCATCACCTTGGATGTTTACAATTATATCCGCATCGATGTTTCTAACAGCGTAAGCTATTCTGTCTGTTCCGGTCGGAATCTCAGAGGGTGTCATGATCACATTTCCACCAAAATTTTTAACGGTATTAAAAATCCTTTCATCATCTGTTGCAACATAAACATCATTTATCAATTTTGATGACATCGCGTTCTCGTAAACCCACCTTATCATTGGCTTACCAAGTATATCTGCGAGTGGTTTCCCTGGAAATCTACTCGAGGCATACCTTGCGGGTATTACTCCAATGATTCGAGGCATAACTTAACTTTGTTCTTTATCTTCATTCTCTTTTTGGGGTTTTTCTACCTGAATTACCTTTGGAACCTTAAAGAAAAACTCGGTCCTGGATGGTGCGTTTTTTAATATCTCCTCACGAGGATAGCTTTCCTTTACAATATCCTCGCGAAAAACATTCTTTAAGTCAATGACGTGGTAAAGTGGTTCAACATCCGTTGTGTCAAGTTCATTAAGTTTATCTATGTATTCAAGAATTCTGTTAAATTGTTCTGTAAACTTTTCTTTTTCCTCTTCTTTAAATTCAAGCCTTGCGAGGTTTGCTATATATTCAACATCTTTAATGGTGACTGGCATGATGTTATTTTATTTTTGTTTTTAAATTTTTTTCGATCACGCTTCGAGTTAACTCCATAAGTTTAGTTTCTCCGTCCCTGCCTGAAAATTCATCAACTGGAATAGGTTTGTCGATCATAATTTCGATAGTTCCTGGATTTACTTCAAGTTTATGTTTTCTCATTATATTGTGACTGTTAAAAATTGTAACTGGGACAACAGGTGTTTTTGATTTAATTGCAAGCATAAAGCCACCTCGTTTAAATGGTAGAAGTTCACCATCAACGCTTCGGGTTCCCTCAGCAAAAACAAGAACGGAGACACCGCTTTTAATTTTTTCAATTGCCTTTTGAACGCTTCTTATTGCTCTCTTGGGATTCCTTCTGTCAATTAGAATATAGCCACCATGTTTTAAAAGCCATCCCCATAGTGGTATTCTACCGAGCTCTTGTTTTGCAAGAAATCTAATTTGATCAGGTATGCCAGAGATAAGCGCTGGTATATCCATTGCACTTGCATGGTTTGAAATGTAGATGTAATTTTGTTTACTTGAGATATTTTCAAGGCCTTTAACTTTAACTTTGACATTGAAAATTGCGAGAATAATTTTCGACCAAATTTTTGCCATGAAATGATAAATTTTGCCTTTGTAGTTAAAAGGGAGAAGTAAAAAGGTGATGATTGCCATTGGGATTGTAATTAAAACAATGATTCCAGCTTTTAACCAGAAAGAAATTTTTTTCATCTTTGTGCTGTGGTCGGTTTTTTACAATGATAATGAAAATGGGTGAGAAAATCAAGTTGAGTTTGAAAAAATCAGTTACATTTTTTAAATTTGTTATTGCAAGTTGAAAAACAAAAATAGAAAATCAGATGGAAAGAAAAATAAGAGTTTTAATAGCAAAAGCTGGACTTGATGGGCATGATAGGGGAGCCAAGGTAGTGGCAGCTGCGCTTAGGGATGCTGGGATGGAAGTGATTTATACTGGCTTGAGGCAGACTCCTGAGATGATAGTTTCAGCTGCAATTCAAGAAGATGTTGATGTGATCGGGGTTAGCATTTTAAGTGGGGCGCACATGACAATTTTCCCGAAGATAATTAGTCTCATGAAAGAAAAAGGGCTTGATGATGTCCTTTTAGTCGGTGGGGGGATAATTCCGGATGAAGATATACCAAAGTTAAAGGAAATGGGAGTTGCTGAAATCTTTACACCTGGAACCTTAACAACTGAAATCGTTAATTTTATTAAAGAGTGGTTTGAAAGAAATAAAAAGCAAAAGGTCGCTTAATCAACTTCAATTTCCTTTGAAAGTTTTTTTATGATTATCTGAACATCATCAAAATTTAAACCATCGCTCAAAGAAAAAATCTTTTTGAAATCCTCCGGCTTGAAAAATATCTCAAACCTTTTGGTATATTCGTTTAATTTTGCAAGATAATACTGTATGTTCTCATCCCTCTTTAAAGGGTTCCAATCCTCAACAAGTTTACAATTTTCAAATGAACGAACATCTGGAGTTGAACCGGTGATATAGTAGGTTATTTTATCACCCTGTCTATAATTTCTCCCGCTTGCGATCGCAAGTTCATAAGCTGCACTTCTGTTTCTTCTTCCAAGCCTAACAAGCTCTTGATATCTATCGAGTCGCTCACGCAGTGTTTCTGTCTTTGCAAGCTCAAGGATGTCTATTTTTCTTTCGGCGATTGATTTATAGATTGATTTGTAAAGTTCATGAATTTTTTCAATTTCATTGTTAAGCAAAAATTTTATGCATTCGCTTATATACTTTCTCGCAAACGGCTCCATTCCCCTTGAAATAAGCGACGCCCCTTTTATTTCTATATTTCCGTCTTTATCAAGAAGCGCATAATTTTTCTTTTTATAACTTAACATTTTTTTGTAAATCCCATTAAAAGCAAGGTTTATACCCTCCGGCAATGTTGAACCGACATCCTTTACAAATTCCAGCGCTTTTTCTTCATTGGAGCTAAATTCTTTCGGTGGGATGAAGTAAATTCCATCTGTATCTGCTTCTATAACTTTTCCACCTTTATTTGTTATCTCAAAGATAAGCTTCTTTAAGATTTTCTGACCCGTCATTGTGACCTTGTCGGCGCTCTCATAATCATTGAATATCGCTCTGCTATAACCAAGATAGCCGTAGAAGGAATTGATCAAAATTTTAAACGCTGATTGAATTGCGTCATATTTCGCTCTTTCTTCAGGCGTCGTCGCGCTTTTCATTTTGTGTTTTGCCTCGAGCCTCATTTTAGTTAAGCTTTCAAGCATCTGCAAAAAGATCCCAGCTTCGTCCTTCCTCGGTCCAATTTTAAAGTTTATCATAATTGATGGGTAAAGTGATTCGATATCCGCGTGAACAACATTTTCAAATACCCCAGTGTAAAATATATCTGTGTAACCACCCGTTGTTTGATATCCAACATCCGGTTTTGGAAGCGAATACCTCCTTTTCAAATATGCTCTTACAAGCAATGATTCAATTTTAGAAGATGAACCGGATTTTATGACCTGCCAAAGTGAAAACGGTAACATTTGAGTAAGATAAAAATATGGGGGCGCAAGAAGCTCTGAAAGTTTTCCCGTTTCCTCGGCATCTTGAGTGGCGTATTTTATCAAACTTTCCGGATCGTTATCCCAGTACCATGCTATTTTTTCTCCGGGGATGTAAATTCGATCTTGGGATGAAATTTCAAAGTATTTCGCAACATATTTCAAGGAATAGCTTTCAAACTCTCGTTTGACAAAATCGTAAAGCTGAACAAGAATTAATGTGTCAATTATATGTCTCCCGTAAATCTCTATGCCTGTGAAGACTGTCTCACGATCGTAAGTTATCGTCGTAATTTTTGGCTCGCTTCCATCTCTACCGAGTGAAAGTTTAACTTCGTTAAGTTCTGCCCTTTTTATAAGATATGGAAGATCGAAATTTAAAATGTTATGCCCTTCAATTATATCGGGGTCTTTCTTGCGAATTATCTCAACAAGTTCAATTAACATTTGCTTCTCGGATTTCCTGCGACCGTCAATTATATGTTTCCAGCCTCTATTATCGGTCAGGGAAATTACAATAATTCTATCTTCAATTCTCTCAGGATTGCTGAACCTATGTTTTGTATATGTTTCTATATCAAGCTGAATGCGATATATATCGTTAAATTCCATTCCCTTAAATAATGTCGTTCCAGTTTGTAGTAGGAATTGATGAACTGGGTCAGGGCGTAGATAAATTATATCTGTATCTGTGTATGACTCAACCTTTACCGCATTTCTATTGCTGTAGTTGCGCAGGATGTATCTTATTGCATTCCACATGTCCGTTATTTCCTCAAACGCGCAAACATATTGGTAAAAGTTGTTGCCGGCAAGTTTTTTTATCCAAAATTTTTTATAAAACCCCTCAATGTAAGTTTTATCATTGAGAAAGAAGAAGGGATAGAATTTTCTTATCTCCTCTCTTACATTCCCATCTTCTCTAATGTAAGCATGGACGGTTGATTCATCGCGTTGTTGGACGGCGACTATATTCTTTTCCTGGTTATGTCCATAAATTAACTCGTCCATTTTAAATCACCTCGACCTCCGAAGAGCGTCTCCCTTTTGGAATTTGACTTTTTAAGCCTTCCTTCGTTATAAGTCCGCAGCCAAGGATTATGCCATCGAACTTAACAGCTATGTAGCTCCCTGGATTGAAGTTTGACGGGAAATTTTTAATGGTTCCGCCATTTAAGAATGTGCGCGCCTGTTCTTCGGTTTCAAATTCGATTATATTTTTTGTGATAAACGGAGCCAAAAGTTGAAGCGCACTCGTTGAAATTTTCCATTGTTTATTTTTTACTGCTTTGGCAAGCTTTAAGCCAACTCTTTGAACTAAGCTGGACAAAAGATGATGTTTGAAATTTTTATTAATAAGTGAAAAATCAGTTGTTAAAAACTTTATCCAGTCGAGCGAGCTAAACCACAATTCATCACCTTTGAAGTAAAACGCAAATTCCTCCCATATCTTTTCCTCTATCCCAAACTCGTCACTTAGAAACTTAAGTGGTGATTTTAATTTCTCATCGTTTGCTGTCAAAAATTTTATCTGCTGGATTGTTTTCCCATTGTTTATTTCCGTAATTTTTGGGGATTTTGAAAAGGTTGAATCAGTTTTTCTTAATTTTGCTATGAAGAAACCTTCTGTGTTCGCTTTGAAAGGATAAATGCGCACCGCCTTTTTTAATCTTTCGTCAAGTGGAAGCCCATCATAAGAAGTTATGCCTTCATCAAATTCAGCTTTTTTATATTCTATTTCTTCAATTTCAACTGGAAATTTCTTTAAGATTGAATCAATCACAATTTCATTTTCTTCAACGGTTAAAGTGCAGGTTGAGTAAACGATTATGCCTCCAGGTTTAACTGATTTTATCGCGCTTATGAGCAATTGTTGTTGCTTATTGCTCAGGCGTTTAACTTCATCGATGCTCCACCAATTTAAAACTTCATTTGCTTTTGATATTATCCCAAGCGCGGAGCATGGGGCATCTACAAGTGCTTTATCAAAAATTTCGGGAAGGATAGCACCAAACCTATTTCCATCAATTGAGGTGATAGCAGTATTTAAAATTCCAAGTCTATCAATTTGATGCGCCACAACTTTTAATCTTTCAAATGAAATATCATTGGCTATAATGATGCCTGTATTTTTCATAAGTTGGGCAATATGAGTTGTTTTAGAGCCTGGCGCCGAAGCTATGTCGAGAATTATCTCATTGGGCTTCGGTTCAAGAATAAGCGAGGGAAGCATGGAAGATAAGCTTTGTACATAGAATAAACCTGCAAAATGTTCAACCGTTTTCGAAATAGGGAAAGGCTCTTCTTCAACTATGAAGGAGTCTGGCACAAGGTCAATCTCCAAAAGTTTAAAACCTTTATTCTCAAGTTTAGATTTTAATTCGTTTGCCTGAGTTTTCAGTGTATTAGTTCTGATCGTGAGTGGTATATTAAGTTTATATGGTTTCAGGATAAGTTTAGCGGATTCAGGGTCAAGTATTTTGGTAAGATATTTGAAAATTCGCTCTGTCATAGAATCGTTAATGCAAATTGGGATTCACTGTTTAAAAAAATATACAATTTTTAAACAACGACACAAAATAAAAACCAAGCAAGTTTGGGAGCAAGATGCCTTCAATTTCAATTGGTTTTTAATAAAATTTTTTGTAAAATTTACTTAGCAAAACTTAATATAGGCTTGAGAGATGAGTAAAGAAGCAAAATGGTTTCTTGGAATAATTGGAATAATACTCTCATTGGCGGTTTTGTTTGTCGCACTTGGTTTTTTTACGCTTGTTAGTTCTATGAAGCCTGAAGTTGAGGATGAGGCAATCGCCGGCAAGGACAAGGTTGCTTTGATTGAGTTGAAGGGTGTGATAATTAACTCGGAAGATATTGTAAAACAGATTAAAAAGTATGTGAAAAGTTCAGCCGTTAAAGCTATTGTTGTTTATGTCGATTCGCCCGGAGGTGGGGTATCAGCAAGTGAAGAAATATATCAGGAGTTGAAAAAAGCCAGAGAAAAAAAGCCTGTTGTCATCTCGATGGGTTCAGTTGCAGCAAGTGGGGGTTATTATGTATCTCTTGGAGCAAGCAAGATAGTTGCAAATCCGGGAACCATAACAGGGAGCATAGGGGTTATAGCTCAATTTCCAAATTTGCAAAAATTGCTTGATAAAGTCGGTGTAGAGTTTGAGATAATAAAAAGTGGCAAATTCAAAGATTCGGGGAATCCATATCGTGGTTTGACGGATGAAGAAAAAAGATACTTTCAGAGCGTGATAAATGATGTTTATGAGCAATTTGTGAACCATGTTGTTGAGGAGAGAAAAATGAAAAGGGATGATGTTTTAAAGATAGCGGATGGTAGGGTTTTCACAGGTAAACAGGCTTTTGAAATGGGGCTTGTTGATACACTTGGAACTCTTGAAGATGCTATAAAGATTGCAGGAAATCTTGCTGGAATAAAGGGAGAGCCGAAAGTTGTTAAAGAGAGGAAAAGAAACCAG
>NZ_CZVS01000019.1:0-32267 GCF_001535985.1 Candidatus Kryptonium thompsonii
ACTTTTGGGAGTGGTGCACTCCAACCAACATGGGTTGGATTTTATTTTGAGGGAACGGAATTTAAAAATGAAATCGTCGAGGGTGGTCTTGCTGGACAATTTTTAAGTGGCGGTAATCCATTCCCGCTTGATGCAGTAAAAGAAGCTAGAGTGATAACTCAGCTTTATAAAGCAGAATACTCAAAAGCAGCAGGTGGAGTTGTATCAGCTGTTTCTAAATCTGGAACAAATGAATTTCATGGCTCGGTGTTCTTTACATATCGTGATAAGCAACTTAACGCTCGGGGACCTTTTGAGAAAGAAAAACCTGGATTTAAACGGCGAAGCAGAGATTTGCTGAGGTCTTAATGGAACTGAAAGCTCCGCTTTCTTTACCTCGTAATCAAGCGCCTCAGCCGTTACAACAACTTCACCAACTTGAAGCTCCTTCGAAACAAGCGTGAAATTAACTGTAACTCTTTCCCCAACCCCTAATTCAACAACCTTTGTTTGCTTTCCATAAGCGATATGTAAAGCGCTGATTTCATAAGTTCCAGGTGGCACTGATAAAATGTTGTAAATTCCACCCGCCGTTGTAATAGCACCTCTGGTATAACCTGTTTCAACATTTTTTGCAATGACCTCAACATCAGGTATAGGCTTACCTTCATTGTCAACTATTTTACCCGTAACAGAAGCGGTATAAGCACCGCTACCCTGAGCAAGGGTTAAAGAAGTGAGAAGGATTAAACTGAGGAGGGAGATTAAAGCGATTTTAAAATAACGCATAACCACACCTACGCAAATTTATTTTTTTAATGCACTTTTAATTTGTGAAATTCTCTTCATTTTGTCAAGCGAAAATTGCATAAAAAGGAAGGCGTCTAAAAAATTAATAAAAATTAATTTTTCGGAAAGATTTGTGCCGAGGGCGGGACTCGAACCCGCACGGGTTTCCCCACACGCCCCTCAAACGTGCGCGTCTACCAATTCCGCCACCTCGGCTTGACTGAAATAAATATAAAATTTTCAGAATTTAAAATCAAATCTTATCGATCCTATATGCGAGCTCAAAATCTTTTTCAGTCACCCCACCTTCACTATGTGTCCTCAAAGTGAAACGAACCCGATTATATTCTATCAATATATCAGGATGGTGATCCATTTCTTCAGATTCAAAGGCAACCCTTAACACAAAAGTAATCGCATCACGAAAATTTTTAAATTTGAAATCCTTAACAATTGCATCTCTCTCGCTATCGTAAATCCAGCCATTTAAATTTTTTAATTTGTCATCTATTTCAAATTTGCTCAACTTCACACTTTAATCCATAACTTGTTTTAGAAAAGTTGGGTTGTCATTTTCGTTTTCGTTACCTTTTTCATTTTCAATTTCACTGGTTTTTTTATCTTTATTAAGTATAATGCCCCTGCGAATAAATGTTGGAACATTTAAATTCTCACCTAGTTGAACATTTTCTGCTTTCTCATAAACCGAAGTTATCTTTTTAGACGGGGTTGGTGTTTTTTTTGGAGAATAAGTTGATGTAGTAAGACCAGTTGCTATAACAGTAACTCTAAGTTCATCGTTCATAGACTCATCATCAACGACTCCATAAATCAAATTCACATCTTCACCTGTTTTTTCAGTTATAACTTTCACAGCATCTCTAAGCTCATTACCTGAAATGCCCTTTCCAACAAAATTAACTAAAACGCCTTTCGCCCCAACTATCGATAACCCCTCGATAAGTGGATTTGATATCGCTTTTTGAGTTGCCTCAACCGCCCTATGTTCACCCCGCGCAACACCTGTCCCAAGAACAGCATCACCCATGTCTCGCATAATTGTCCTCACATCATTGAAATCAACATTGATAACACCAGGCTTTGTTATTATGTCAGTAATACCACGAGTGGCATTGTAAAGAACTTCATTTCCAAATTCAATCGCAGAAAGGATATCAGCATCACCCAAAAGAGTAAGCAATTTTTGGTTGCTTATAACAATGAGCGTATCAACAACCTCCCTTAGGTTCTTCAAACCTTCCTCAGCTATTTTCATCCTAAGAGAACCCTCATAGCCAAATGGAGTGTAAACTATGGCGATGACAAGCGCACCTAACTTTTTAGCTATACTACCAACCACGGGAGCTCCGCCTGTTCCTGTTCCTTTTCCCATTCCTGCAGTGACAAAGACAAGATCGCTACCTTGTAAAAGTTTTTCAAGTTCACCCTGCACTTCTTCAACTGCCTTTTGCCCAATTTCAGGTCTTGCGCCAGCACCAAGTCCTTTTGTTAAATTTTTTCCTGCCTGAATTTTAATTGGCGCTTTGCATTGGGATAGGGATTGTAAATCAGTGTTCACCCCTATAAGTTCAACTCCAGTGATTCCTTTTTTAACCAAAGTATTAACAGCGTTACATCCACATCCTCCAATGCCGACAACCTTTATCTTAGCACCAAGATTCGATAATTGCTCCGATTCATCAGCCAGAATCATCATAATAGCCTCCAAATTTATTTTTTTAACTAAAGATCCCTTTAAAGAATTCTTTTAACTTCATCACTAAACCTTTGACATTGCTCGATTTAACTGCCTCACCTTTCTTAATATTCTCAGCTCTATACAAAACTAAACCTGCAACAGTCGAATAGATTGGATTTTGAACCTCATTAACAAGTCCACCTGCAAATCCCGTTGGTATCCCAATGCGCGCTGGCAGTTCAAATTTTTCACTCACAAGTTCAACTATCCCTTTCAAAAGCGCGGTGCCCCCAGTTAAAACAATTCCAGCGGGTATGTTTCTTCTCGTAAAGCCTTGATTTTTCAAATGATTGACATAAAGATTTTCAAATATTTCCTCAACCCTCGGCTGAATTACCCTACAAAGCATGCTTCTGGTAATTTCAAATGGCTCCCGACCTCCAATTCCGTGAACTATAATGCTTTTATCCTCTGTGATCGCATCTATGTAAGCATACCCCTCCGTTACCTTCAATTTTTCCGCAAGTTCTCTCTGAATCCCAAATGCCTTTCTTATGTCTTTGGTTATTTGCTCACCAGCCATTTGCAAACTTCCCGAATATCTTATTATACCGTCTTCAAATATCGCAACATCTGTTGTGCCCGCTCCTATATCAATTAAAGCAACGCCTATTTCCATCTCTTCAGGCTCAAGTACAGAGTACGCTGAAGCAAGTGGCTGAAAAACAAATTCTTCAACTTCAAGCCTCGCCTTGCCAACCGTCCTTCTGAAATTTTCAATCAAAGATACCGGAGCCATAACGATATGAACTGTTGCCTCAACTCTTATCCCAACCATTCCAACAGGATCCTTTATCCCTTCAACTCCATCTACCTTAAACTCTTGGGGCAATGTATGCAGAATAACCTTGTTAGATGGATAGCGAATATTTTTGGCATCTTCTATCAAACGCGTAACATCTCCCTCTGTGATAACATGATTTGGAGCTCGTGTTGTAACTACGCTTATGCTCGAAATTCCACTTATGTCTTCGCCAGCTACTCCAACAACTACTTTTTTTATCCGCTCCCCCGACTGATTCTCAACCATGTTTATAACGCCGCGTATCGCTTCAGCTGTCCTTTCAATGTTAACTATTCCACCATGAACAAGTCCATGGGTTGGGCTTTTTGCAAGACCAAGGATATGAATGTTCCCATTTTCTTCAAGGGAAGCAACAAGTGCGCAAACTTTGCTTGTTCCTATGTCAAGTCCAACTATATATGTCATACTTCACTCGTTAATTTTTTGACTAAATTTTGCATATAACTTTCCATGATAACGCAAATCAATATAACTCGGATATCCACGCGTTGGGATAATTTGTGTCCAAAATTCCCTCAGCAAAGCAAGCTTCCTTTCAAACTCATCGTCACTAAGAAAAACAGTAACTGCGCCATCCGATGTCAATAAAATAAATTCACCATCCTTGAACTTCACCTCTGAAATTAAACCATAAATCTTTTTATCAATCGAAGCCTTGATAAGTTCAAACTGTTTTCTCAATTGACCCACAGTATCTAAATTAACATAAAGGGGCTTATAATTAACCCCACTGAGAAGGGGCACTGCAAATATTTTATTAACCTCATCAAAAGAAATAACAACACCATCAGAATCGATGTAATAGATCTTACCTTGATATGTTAACATAGCTACTGGCTCCCTTTCGACAACCTCTATGAAAAGAACATCGGGCAAATTTATATAAACCTCGGCATATTTTATAAACCCATGTTTTTCAATATTTGCTCTCACTCTTGAAAGATCAATATCTGTAAGTTTGACACCCGGTTTGACATTAGCAAGTTCAATTATTTTTTTGTCTGGTATCACTTCGTTCCCTTTAACAATTATTTTATTCAAAACTCTATTTTCACGCCAACTCATGGCACTAAAAATCAACACAATAAAAAATCCACCTAAAGCCACAAAAGTCCATATTCTTATTTCTCTCTCGGCTAATTTCATATCAAATCTTGAATTTCTTCTTCTTCAAAACCAATTAATCTAACTTCAAGCTCAAGCTTTACTCCAAATTTCTCGTAAACCTTTCGTTGTGCAAGCTTTATCAATTCAAGCACATCGCTTGCTGTTGCATTTCCTTTGTTGATTATAAAATTTGCGTGCTTTTCCGAAATTTGTGCACCACCAATTTGAATCCCTTTCAATCCCGCCTCTTCGATTAACTTACCCGCGTAGTTTCCCGGTGGATTTTTAAAAATGCTACCAACATTGGGGAAATTAACGGGCTGCGCTTGATTTCGTTTAATTAAAATTTCACGCCTCCTCCTCTTCATTTCCTCAATATCACCAGGCGGAAACTTAAATCTCGCTTGGATAACAACATCCTTTGTTAAATTCGAAGTCCTATATCCAAAGCCACATTCCTCCTTCTTTAATCTAACAAGATTCAAATCCCTTATCACATCCACATCAACAAGATGATCTGAAATCTCAGCTGAGTAAGCTCCTGCGTTCATCACTATCGCTCCTCCCAAAGTTCCGGGTATTCCCGCCATCATTTCAACACCTCGAAAACCATTTTCAATACAAAAATCAACAAACTTTGCAAGCTTAACACCAGCACCCGCAACAACATACTCCCCTTCAATTTTGATAAAGTTTAAACCAGCCTCAAGATTTATCACCGCACCTCTAAAACCCTCATCACTTATCAACACATTGCTCCCATTCCCAAGGATTATAAAATCAATTCCTTCCTCCTTTAAATATTGAATCAACCTTAACAACTCATCAACATCCCTTGGAGCAATATATATATCAGCTGGTCCACCTATCTTAAAAGTTGAATACTTAGCAAGTGGTTCGTTGATCAAAATTTCTCCCTTAACTATTTCTCTTATTTCTTCGAGTTTAATCATCTTTAAATTTTTCTCGAAGTTTTTTAATGAAATCACCGCAAATTTTTGTTATATCACCAGCTCCCATAAATATAACCATATCCCCAGGGCTTACGAGCTTCAAAACGTAATCTGGGATTTCAGTCTTATCTTGAACATAATGAACTTCCTTATGTCCAAAATTTCTCGCCGAGTTTGCAATTAATTCTCCAGTTACACCTTCGATTGGCTCTTCCCTTGCTGGATAAACATCAGTTATAACGCACACATCAGCATTAAAGAACGAACGCCCAAATTCCTGATAAAAATCTCTCGTCCTCGAATAAAGATGCGGCTGAAATACAGCGATTACATGTCTTTTCCAACTATCTTTTGCTGCCTGCAAAACTGCTTTTATCTCCGTTGGATGATGAGCGTAATCATCCACGACAATTATACCATTTACTTCAGCCCTTATCTCAAAACGCCTATAAACTCCTCTAAATTTCCCAAGTGCATTTTTAATTCTATCCAAGTCAATCCCAAGCTCCATTCCTACAGCGATCGCCGCAAGCGAATTTTTTACATTGTGAAGCCCCGGAACTTGTAAATTCACCCTTCCGCAGTTTTTACCCTTGTAAATTAGAGTATAAGACGAGCGCCTCTCTTCAAATTTAGGTTCAATTGCTTGAACATCAGCTTGGGCATTTAATCCGTAAGTTATAACTCTTTTCTTTATCCGTGGCATGATATCTTGAATCATTGGCTCATCAAGACAAAGAACAACAAAACCATAGAAAGGAACTTTATTTGCGAAATCAACAAAAGCTGATTTTAACTCTTCAACATTTCCATATGAGTCAAGATGTTCAGGTTCAAGCGTTGTAATGACAGCAATTGTTGGCGTAAGTTGAAGAAAAGATTTGTCAAACTCATCAGCCTCAACAACTATAAAATCTCCATGTCCAAGCCGTGCGTTTGTTCCACCAAGATCACGCAACACGCCGCCAACTACAACAGTTGGATCAAATCCACCTTCTATTAAAACAAGTCCGACCATCGATGTCGTCGTTGTCTTCCCATGCGTCCCAGCTACCCCGATTCCATATTTTAATCTCATAAGTTCCGCAAGCATCTCAGCCCTGCGGATCACAGGAATTTTACGTCTCATAGCCTCCTGAATTTCGGGATTATCCAATTTCACAGCAGAAGAATAAACGACAACATCAACATCTGGCTCAACGTGTTCAGGAGAATGACCTTCGTAAATTTTTGCTCCAAGATTCGCAAGTCGTTCGGTTATATCGGACAACTGTTTATCTGAGCCAGTAATTTTAAAACCTTGATCAAGTAAAATCTCTGCAATTCCACTCATCCCAATTCCACCGATTCCAACGAAATGTATTTTTCTAACGGTGCTGAACATTTCTTCCTCTCGCCAATTTTAAAATTGACTTTGCAATCATATCTCCTGCCTCGGGATTAGCCAATGATTTTGCCTTTTCTCGCATCATCTTCAACTTCTGGTCATCAGCGATTAAATTTAAAATTTTCTCTTTTAATTTCGATTTCAATTCTGAATCAAGAAGAATCTCACCCGCCCCATTTTCGGACAAAACCCTTGCATTCTCATATTGATGATTAGCAGCCGCAAATGGATACGGGACAAGAATTGACGGAACTCCAAAATAAGTGATCTCAGAGATCGTTGTCGCTCCAGCTCTACACACAACAAGGTCGCAGGCTGAATAAGCATAATCAATTTCATCTAAAAACGGGAAAACTTTAACTCCACGCACGCCTTCACATTTATTTCTAACTCTTTCAAAGTCAAGCATACCAGTTTGCCAGATCACTTGTATATCTCTTTTGACAAGTTCATCAATTATCTCAAGCATCGCCTCATTTATTGACCTTGCTCCAGTGCTCCCTCCAAACACAAACAAAGTCTTCTTGCCCTCATCAAGCCCAAAAAACTTTAAAGCCTCACCCTTTGGATAAATTTTTAAACTGCTTCTTACCGGATTTCCAGTAAGAAAAACATTGTCCTTTCTTTTCAAATACTTGCGACTTGACTCAAAACTTATGTGAACTTCATCCACAAGCGTTGAAAGAAGACGAGTGGTTATTCCAGGATAACTGTTTTGCTCCTGAATTAAAGTTGGCACACCAAGTAAAGAAGCAACAAATACAACTGGACCACTTACATACCCACCAGTTCCGACAACAACATTAGGTTTAAATTTTTTTAGGATCAGGAAAGATTGAATTAAACTTACAATTAACTTCAGTGGAAATAACAAATTCCTTAAGTCAAACGAACGCCTAAATCCAGAAATCCAAATGGGCACGAATTTATAACCAGCTTTGGGAACAACCCTTGATTCAATCTTTCCTTTCGTTCCAACAAAAATTATATCAGCCTCAGGTTCAATTCTTTTCACTGCATCAGCAATTGCTATCCCTGGGAAAATATGTCCACCTGTTCCGCCACCTGTTATCATTATTCTTACCATTTCAATGTTTAATTTGCTTTGAAATGTTCAACAGTATCCCAACACCAATGCAATTTGCAATCATAGCGCTACCGCCATAACTTACAAAAGGAAGTGGTATCCCAGTTGGCGGTAAAAGTCTCGAGACAACGCCGATATGAACAACCGCAGTTAAAAAAATTAAAAATGTGATCCCAACCGCAAGAAATCTACCAAAGTCGTCAACTACATATCTTGCAATTCTGATACCTCGATAAAAAATGACAAAGAAAATAAAAAGTAAAATCAAAGAGCCGATGAAACCATATTCCTCACCAAAAATTGAAAATATATAATCGTTATACGCAAGTGGTAGATAAAACTCACGCTGTCTGCTATGTCCTGGACCAATTCCAAATAATCCACCTGTGCCAAGTCCAATCAATGCCTGCAACGCTTGATGTTTAGCATCATTTGGAGCCTCACTGAAATTAATATAAGCAAGCAATCTTTGAAATCTGTATGGTTCAATGAAAAACATAAAGACAAGCAAAGGTAAACCTCCTGAAATACTTAAGGCAAGATGTTTAAATTTGGCACCAGCAATAAAAATTAAAAGAATCCCAACGGAAAAAATTAAAAACGCCATCGTAAAACTCTTTTGCAATAAAACAAGGATGAATACAAGAACAACAGTGCCAAACAAAGGCAAAAAACCAAATTTAAAATCCCAAATTCTATCACGATTTTTTTCAAGCAAATAAGATAGGAAAATTATTGTCCCAATCTTGGCAAACTCTGAAACTTGAAAACCCAATGGACCAACTTGAAGCCATCTCTTTGCCTCTCCAGTCCCAAAAATTAAAACAGAGATCAACAAAAGCAAAACAATGATAAAAATATGGGGCGCATATTCCCTGAGCTTTGAGTAATCGACAAAAACAGCGAAGAAAATTATGATTGCAAGCCCAAGCAAAACACGAAGAAAATGTTTCCCAAGGAAATAAATCCCAGAGTTATACTTTGAGCCTGCGATGTAAATAGTTGAAGAAAAAACAACAAAAAGCCCAATAAACATTAAAAGGACGACAAATGTAAATAAAATCCTGTCGATATGTTGCTCTGAAGTTTTCATCACAGTTCATTTACAAGTTTTTTAAAAACCTCACCCCTATGCTCGTAATCCCTGAACATATCAAAACTTGCACACGCTGGCGAAAGTAAAACAACATCTCCAGGGGCTGAATTCTCATAAGCCTTTTTAACCGCCTCCTCCATTGAATCAACTTCAATTACATTCGTCAAGTTTTTAAACTCATTGTAAATCTTATTTTTGGACTCACCTATAGCAATTATAAGCTTAACCTTCCTTTTCACAAGATCATAAACTTTTGAATAATCATTGCCTTTGTCCCTTCCACCAGCGATCAAAATTATTGGTTCATCAAAACTCTCAAGCGCATACCAAAGGGAATTTACATTTGTCGCTTTCGAATCATTGATAAACTTAACGCCGTTTATCTCACGCACAAACTCAAGCCGATGCTCAACCCCTTCAAAACTTTGCAAACTTTCCCTTATTATTTCATCCTTAACTTCCATTGCTCTTGCTGCAAGTGCAGCAGCAAGTGAGTTATAAACATTATGAATCCCCCTGATTCTTAAATTGTTCATCTTTAAAATCCTCTCTTTTTTATTTTTGAAATTTAAAGTGATATACCCATCCTCAATGAATCCACCACAGGATAGTTTATCCCTGACACTAAATGGCAATTTGATAACATTTAAACTTTCAACATATGGCTGAACTATCTCGTCATCGTAATTGTAAACCGCAAAATCATCTTCTTTTTGGTTTTTGAAAATTCTAAATTTTGAAAGAATGTAATCTCCAAACGAATCATATCTATCAAGATGATCAGGTGTTATATTTAAAAGGACAGCAACCTTCGGTTTAAAATTTTCAATATGGTCAAGTTGAAAACTGCTGACCTCTAAAACAACGATACTTCCTTCGTCAGCATCAAGAACAAAATCCGAAAAAGGTGCTCCAATGTTCCCAGCGACGATGGTTTTAAAACCAGCTGTTTTAAAAATATGCCCAATTAAACTCGTTGTGGTTGTTTTACCATTCGTCCCTGTAACAGCAATGATCGGCGCTTTACAAAACCACGATGCAACTTCAATCTCGCTCCATACTTTTATCCCAAGCTCCATTGCTTTCTGAACAACAGGTGCATTTGATGGAACGCCCGGACTTATCACCATAAAATCACAATCATAAACCTTCTCACTATGTTCGCCAAACTCATACTTTATCCCAGCTGAGTTAAGCTCCTCAGGTGTGAACTTAACATATTTTATTTCTTCAGGTTTTTTCATATCACTTATGAAAACATCCGCACCCATCTTTTTTAAAAGCCTTGCCACCGCAAGACCACTCCTTGCTCCACCAATTACGGTAACTTTTTTACCTTCGATATTTTGAACGATCAAACCCATAAAGTTCTTTTTACCTAAGTTTAAATGTAACCAAGCTTAAAATGGCAAAAATTATCGCAATTATATAAAATCTTGTGACAATTTTCGGCTCCTCCCATCCAAGCAATTCAAAATGATGATGGATCGGCGCCATTTTAAAAACCCTTCTTCCCTGACCATACTTTTTCTTTGTGTACTTGAAATAAAGGCGTTGAATTATAACGCTCAATGTTTCAATTACAAAAACCCCACCGAAAACAGGAAGCAAAAGTTCCTTTTTTATCATCACTGAAACGGCACCAATTATTCCACCAAGCGCAAGCGAACCTGTGTCACCCATGAAAACCTGAGCTGGGTACGCATTGAACCATAGAAAACCAAGCGACGCCCCAACAAGAGCTGAAAGAAACACCGCAAGCTCGCCCGAACCTCGAAGATAAACTATGCTCAAATATCTGCTAAATTCAATATGCCCCGAAACATAAGCCATAATAGTAAGCGTAAGAGCTGAAATCCCAACTACCCCAATCGCAAGCCCATCAAGACCATCGGTTAAATTAACTGCATTAGATGTCGCCGTTATTATAAAAACGATCACGGGAATATAAATCCACCAATAAACATAATCCCAATTCAAATTTTTTATAAATGGCAATGTCGTTATCGTCTCTATCCCATCAAATTCAGGCGAATTATAAAGCACAACCCCAACAATTAAACCAATGCTTATCTGCCCCATTAACTTATATCTTGCGATTAAACCATTTGGATACTTCTTAACAACTTTAAGATAATCGTCAATGAAACCAACTATCCCAAGCCATACGGTAACGAGAATCGCTAACCACACATACATATTTTTCAAATCACCCCATAACAAAATCGGAACAAGAACCCCAAGATGAATTATTAAACCACCCATTGTCGGAGTTCCAGCTTTCGCCTTATGTCTTTCAGGTCCCTCTTCACGAATTGTCTCACCAATTTGATGTTCTTTTAACTTTCTTATTATCTTCGGTCCGAACAAGAAACAAATAATTAAAGAAGTTAACACTGCAAGACCGCTTCTAAAGGTTATAAACCTAAAAGCGTCAAACCCGGGTGGAGCATATAACCTGTTTATCCAATCGAAAAGATAATATAACATTATGCCAGACCCTTAATTTTATTTACAAATTTTTCAACTACATCCTCCATCTGCATACCTCTTGAACCTTTGACAAGCACTATGTCACCTTTCTCAACGACTTCAAAAAGATGATAAGCAAGAAGATCTTTATCGTCAAAATGCATCGAATGTTTAATCAAATCCGAAGCCACTTCATAAGCATAATGCATATCCGAGCCATAAGTAAAAAGATAATCAATGCCAAACTCCACAACCTTCCGACCAATTTCCCTGTGAGCTTCCTCAGCATATGAACCAAGTTCAAGCATATCACCAAGCACCGCAATCTTCTTGCCAGAACACTTCATTTGCACAAGAGTTTTAAGAGAGGCTATAACCGAATCTGGGTTTGCATTGTATGTATCATTTATTATCGTTATCCCTTTAACTTTCAAAATCTCCATCCGCTTTGAAAATGGCTTATACGACTGCAAAGCTTTCTTTATAAGATTTGCAGAAACTCCAAATTTTAACCCAACAGCAAATGCTGAAATTGCATTCATCACAAGATGCTCACCCGGGATTTTTAACTTTAAAATCTGCTCCTTCCCGTCAAATCTAACCTTAAACTTAACCCTCGCAAAATCGTCGACATCAACTATCTCACCCCTAACATCCGCATCTTCAGCGAAACCAAATGTGATTCTATTCTTGAATTTTTCCCCCATCCTTCTCAAATATGGATCATCAATATTAACAAAGACAAATCCACCTGTTTCATAAAGATAATCAAAAAGAGAACCCTCTTCCCTTGCAACGCCTTCAACATCACCAAAAAAATTCAATATGCTCCCGCCCAATGTTCGTTATCAAACCGTGATCCGGTTCAGCAACCTCACACAAATACCTTACTTCACCAAAGTGATTCGTCCCAAACTCAATAACCGCAACTTGATGCGATTTCCTAAGTCGGAAAAGCGTCAATGGAACACCAATTTGATTGTTAAGATTTCCTTCAGATTTTAAAACCTTATATTTCTGCCCAAGAACAAATGCTATCATTTCCTTCGTCGTCGTTTTACCATTGCTCCCTGCAACAGCTATCACTGGGATATCAAAATCTTTTCTATAAACATTTGCAAGCTTACCAAGTGCTTTTAATGTGTCTTCAACAGCGATCAAAATTTTTGTCTTAAACTTTTCTTTATTCTTTTCAAACCACTCAAAATTAACGACACATGCCACAGCTCCCTTTTTAAAAGAAGAACTAACAAAATCATGCCCGTCAAACCTCCCACCCTTTATCGCAAAAAATATCTCACCCTTTCTTATTTTCCTTGAATCCGTTGAAACTCCAACAATCCTTTTTCTTCTTATCCTCTCAAGATTTAAGGCATCAACAAAACCCATCCTTCTTATGTGCTCAATGCTTAAACTCAACTTTGTCCCTTTACCTTGGTTTTGAAATATTCAAATACAACTTGACTATCGCTAAATGGAATTTTAACATCTCTTATGATTTGATACTCTTCGTGCCCCTTTCCAGCTATTAAAACAACATCATTTTTTTCAGCCATCTCAAGCGCTCGCTCAATAGCTTCTCTACGATCAACAAAAACATAATAAACAGAATTTTCCTTTACCCCCTCAAGAATATCGGAAATAATTTCCTCTGGATCTTCAAATCTTGGATTATCCGATGTTATAACAGTGATATCACTTTTTTCTGTTGAAATCCTCCCCATTATTGGTCTTTTGCTCTTATCTCTATCGCCACCACAACCGAAAACCGTTATTAGTCTTCCACCGCCTACCTGTTCTTTCACCTTTAAAATCGCATCGATACACTTCTCAAGCGCATCCGGAGTATGCGCATAATCTATTATTACCGTATAACCATCTGGAGAAGTTATTTTTTCAAATCGCCCCTTTACATTCTCAACAGCCTCAATCCCTCTTTTTATGTCTTCATACTCAATTCCAATTGCATAACCAACAGCGACAGCAGATGAGATGTTATAAACATTGAACTCGCCAATTAATTTTGAATTTATATCCAACTCCACCCCGCCCGGAAATTGAACGACGACGCGTGTCCCATCGAAACCAAATTTAAATTCTTTGATTCTCACATCCGCTCTTTCACTCCTCCCATAAGATAACTTTTCAGCCTTTGTATCCGCGATGATTTTCTCTCCGTATGGATCATCAATGTTATAAACTGCATAAGCAGATTGTTTAAGTGAATCAAATAAAATTTTCTTCGCTTGAAAATAAGCCTCAAAAGTCTGATGAAAATCAAGATGGTCATGTGTTAAATTCGTAAACACACCAACATCAAAATCAAGTTCATAAACTCGATCAAGCGCTAAAGCATGTGACGAAACCTCCATCACGCAAGCTGAAATCCCTTTTTCAACCATTTTGCTAATAAACTTGTTAAGTTCAAGCGATTCAGGCGTCGTTTGACCTGCAGGGATAATTTCATCACCGATGACATAATTTATCGTCCCAATCAGACCAGTTTTCATCCCCCCAAATTCAAGAATTGATTTAATAAGATGCGTTGTTGTCGTTTTACCGTTTGTTCCAGTCACACCGACAAGCTTTAACTTCTTGGATGGGAAACTATAAAAAGCCGATGAAACAACCGCAAGCGCTTTTCTCGAATCTGGCACAACAATCTTTGCCACATTTCTTTCGACAAAGTAATTATCATCAATTATATCGTTCTCAAGAATAACTGCAACTGCACCTGCAAGCACCGCCTCTGGAATAAATCTGTGCCCGTCAACATTTAAACCTCTTATCGCAACGAAAAGATTACCCTCGTCAACTTCTCGGGAATCATAAGCAATTCCGCTTATAGTCACATTTTCATCACCAACAAACTTTTTAACTTTAAGATATTTTAAAATTTCTGAAAGTTTCATCTTTCATTTAGGCTTATCTTTGAATCATCACGACAATAAAGAACGCATTTCATTCCTGCTTTTACTCTTGTACCCGGTGCTGGTACTTGATCAATCACCACGCCGGAACCAATAATGTTAACTTTCAAATCAAGGGATGAAATTTTCGAGAGCGCCGAACGAAGAGCCAAACCCCTCAAATCCGGCATTTTACCATCTCCAACTCTAATCATGATAGCGTTTTCATCAGATGAAAACACTTCGCTTTCATTCTTAACAATCTTAAGTTCTTGGGGCTCGGTTTCAATGGGTGAAAGTTTAATTAATTGCTCTGCAATTCTCTTAAAAACGGGTGCAGCAACAATTCCTCCAGCATAATTTTTCTTTGGTGATTCAAGCATAACAAAACAAACAAACTTTGGCTTTTCAGCCGGGAAAAATCCAACAAAAGAAGCTCGATAGCGTGCCTTTGAATAAAACCCAAACTCATAAATCTGTGCCGTCCCAGTTTTTCCAGCAACTCTTAAACCCTCAACTTTTGCCTGTGTCCCTGTTCCTTCATCCACAACCTTTTCCAATATCTCTGTTAAAATCTTTGCTACTCTCTCTGAAATAACTCGCCTGACCCTGACAACAGGAAAACTTTTAACAACCTTACCTTCCGAATCAAGTATTTCCTTTACTATTCTGGGCTGAACTAAAACCCCACCGTTTGCAATGCTTGCATAAGCCATCGCAATTTGAAGAGCTGTTGCTCGCAATTCATAACCAAAAGACATATAAATCTTGGTTGCTGGTGTCCACTTATCAGGCGTTTTCACCTCACCCCTTGATTCAGCTGGAAGATTTATACCAGTATAAGCCCCGAAGCCAAAATTCCTAATATGTTTATAAAATTCAACCTTATCGAGCTCAAGCCCAAGTTTAGCCATACCAATATTGCTTGAATACTTTAAAACATCCGCAAAGCTCAAAACATCGTTCGGTTTAAAATCAACAACTTTAACACCTCTAATGATGCTTTTACCACCATCAACATTTATTTTCGAATACAACTTGTTCGGATCCTTTTCAAGCAAAAGCGAAGCAGGGATAACTTTGAAAGTTGAACCGGGCTCAAAGGCATCAAGAAGCGCCCTATTCTTGAAATTCTCAACATCAAATAACCAATAATTATTTGGATCAAAATTTGGATAATTTGCAAGACCAAGTATATCCCCAGTCCATGGATCAACAACTATTACAACTCCGCTTTCAGCTTCAAATTCCTTCACGGCTCTTTCAAGCTCATTTTCGATAATCGTTTGAACCCCAACATCAATGGATAACTTCAAATTATACCCATCGACAGGCTCAACTCTTTCAACCTCAATAGATGCCTTCATAACACCACGCGCATCCCTTGTCAATTTCATAAATCCATCTTTACCTCTTAAAATTTTATCAAACTCAAGCTCAACCCCCATCAAAGCCTTACCATCAGTGTTGGTCACCCCAAGCACATGGCTTGCAAGTTTACTATAAGGGTAATACCTTTTAAACTTTTCAACTTTAACTATACCTTTATAAATTTTTTTCTCCTTCGGCTCTCTTAAAGCACTTACAAACGCATCGAATTTCGAAACTTCTTCCGGAGTTGCATTTTTAACAAGCCAAACAAATCTTTTACTTGTATCTCTCAATTTTTCGAAATAATATTCTTTTTCCCCGCCAAAAATTTTAGCTAACTCCTCTGAAACTTTATTTATATCTGCGCCAACTTTCTTCAAATAAAATGGGTCCGCTCCGATCTGAGTTTCAACAAGATTAGTCACCAGAATCCTGCCCTCCCTGTCAAAAATCAAACCTCTTTTAGCAAACAAAGTTACCTTTGTATAATACTGAGCATTTGAAAGCGAAGAATAATAATTGTGATCAAAAACTTGAACCTTCAAAAGTCGCAAGACAATAAGCACAAGGAGCGCCGTAAAAACCCAAAATAAAAAATCTAATCTCACTTTGAACACCGTTTCTAAATCTCTCTCATACCCGTAATTATTTCTGACTTTAATCTTCACTCCTTCACCTCAATTTCTTTGGGCTTCTCCTTTGGAAAGACAAGACCAAGCCTTTGCTGAGCATATGGGACCACATAATTCACCGAAACAAGCTTCTCATATCTTGCTTCAAGAAGCAACTTTTCCATTTTCAACAGCTCAAGCTTCTTCTCAAGTCTGATAATTTCATCTGCACGCCTATCAACGATAAAAGAATTCCAAATGTAAGCAACTATGAGCACGCCGGCGATCAAAAGAAAAATAAAAATTTTCGCGCCACTTATTTTATCTTTTTCTTTGCTCATGCAAACTCAACCATTTTTTCTCCAGCCCTCAGTTTTGCACTCCTCGCTCTCGGATTTAAACTTATCTCTTTCTCACTCGGCACTACGGGTTTCTTCGTAAGAATTTTTATCACTTCAACTTTACCACACCTGCACTCGAAAACATCCGGTGGACATATGCACCTTTTTTCATTACCCTTAAAAAACATCTTAACAATTCTATCCTCAAGCGAATGATACGAAATCACAACAATCCGTCCGCCCTTCTCGAGAACATCCACAACGGAATCAAGAGCAATTTTTAAATTGTCAAGCTCTCTATTAACTGCAATCCTCAAACTTTGAAAGACTCTAGCAAGAACCTTCAATCTATATTTTTTGCTCGCAACTTTATCAACAATTTTTACAAGCTCACCCGTCGTTTCTATCTTTTTTCTCTTTCTGTATCGGACAATTTCCTTCGCAATCATCTTTGCTCTTGGTTCCTCGCCAAATTTGAAAATTATATCCGCAATCTCCTTCTCAGAATAATTATTTAAAATATGCTCCGCCGTCAGTTCAGAGCTCCTATCCATCCTCATATCCAACTTATCATCAAGTCTAAAACTAAAACCACCACCATAATCAAGCTGAAACGATGAGACTCCAAGATCAAGCAGAAAACCTGTTATCTTCTCAACTCCAATCTCAGATAAACTTTCCTTCAAAGTCGCATAATTTCTGTTAAGAATTAAAATCCTGTCCCCAAAACTTTTTAATCTTTCACTGGCGAACTTAACCGCTTCCGGATCAATATCAAATCCAATAACCTTTGCCTTGGTCCTTTTCAAGATCTCCTCGCTATGTCCTCCGCCACCGATCGTCCCATCAACATAAATTCCATCATCACGAGTTATCAAATATTTCATAACTTCTTCAACCATTACGGGTATGTGAAAACCTTTTTCCATATTTATCTTGAACCAAGAACTTTTGCTGCAACAGTTTCGTAATCAGGTTGACCTTTTTCATATTCTTCATAAACTTCCGGATTCCAGATTTCAATTTTATCAAGCGTGCCGATCAAAACCGCTTCTCTATCTATCTTCGCAAACTCAAGAAGATTTTTCGGGATCATAATTCTGGATTGATTATCAAGCGTAACCTCATTTGCCCACATCAAAAGAACTCTCATAACATAACGATGCTCAGGATTGAACGTGTTCAGTTCTCTTAATCTTTTTTCAATCTTCTCCCATTCATCAAGTGGATAAAGAAAAAGACACCGATCCAAACCTCTCGTGATCACAAAGGTTTCATTTGCCTCTGGCGAAAGAGACTTACGCCACCTCGCCGGAATACTCACTCTACCTTTTTCATCCACTGCATATTTGTATCTTCCTATAAACGATAGCATAAGCATAAATAATTTAAAATTTTTACCACAAATCACCACTATTTACCACTGCACTCTTAAATATACATTTTTAAATCGTTTAGTCAAGCCCCCACCCAGCCTAATCGATATAAGTGCGTTATTTCTGCTTTACATAGAACCCCGTGGGAAAGAGAAATGCGGGGATTTGATTTTTAAACAAATGTTCAGTATATTGCCACATGGAAAACCAAGAGAACAAAAGCTTAAAAACCAATGAAAGAAGCGTTGACCAAAAGACAAAATCAGATTTTCGAATTCATAAAAAAATATACAATTGAAAATCACAAGCCACCGACGATACGAGAGATTTGTAAAAAATTTAACTTTAAATCAACCAATTCCGCTTACTCGGTTTTAAAAGCTTTGGAAAGGAAAGGATATATTCAAAGAACAAACTTGAAAGCAAGGAATATAAATATTAACGATTTTAAACTTGACAAAACCCAAATTGATCTCAAAGAAATACCTCTTATCTCAACCTTCGATGCTCAAAATCCATTGAGAATGTTTACAAACTTAAATGGAACCATAAAACTTGATATGAAAATCTTTGATACCTTGCCATCTTTCGCAGTTGAAGTCACCGACGATGGAATGCAAAAGGATGGAATCTTCAAAGGAGATATAGCGATTATAACCCAAAGTTTAGAAATCAAAAATGGAAGCATCGTCTTCGCCGTAATTAAAAACGAAGGTTTAATTAGACACTATAAAAACGAAAATAACGAAATTTACCTTATACCATCAAGCAGGGGTTACGAAACCCTGAAATTTAAAGAAGGGGATAAAAACTTATGGATTGGTGGTGAAGTTTCCTTCATCATAAGAAAACTGAAGCGTTAACTCCTCAAGCAAACTTAAAAATTTAACGAGATTTTGTCTTGCTGTGGCTGAATATTTGAATTTCAAAACCAACTTTGTTTCTCCTCCTACTTTCTCAAACTTTAAACCCGAACCCCTCGAAAAAACATCCACAACTTCCCTGAAAATTTCCGAATTTATTAAGCTATCTCCTGGAGTAACGACAACATGTTCCCTGGTGATCTCGACGCGTCGAATATGATTCTTTTCAGATAAATGCTTTACCTTTGAAATTAAAATTAAACTCTCCACTTCCTCTGGCAATTTTCCAAATCTATCTTCAAGTTCATCTTTTATTGCTTCGATTTCCTCTAAACTCTCAGCCTCATACAATTTTTGATAATAGCTGAACCGTTCAGAATCAGAGTCAACATAATAATCTGGAATAAAAGCATTTACCTCAGCAGAAACTATGGCATCAAATTTCCTTCTCAACCTCCTTTCGCCTTTAAAAATATCTTTAAACTCACGCTGTTTCAGTTCCTCAACAGCTTCTTCAAGTATCCTACAATAAAGATCAAATCCAATTGAGTTGATAAAACCTGTTTGCTCCTTACCAAACAAATTCCCTATACCTCGAATTTCCATATCCCTTAAGGCAAGATTTAAACCTGAACCAAGCTCTGTAAATTCCTCAATCGCTGATAACCTGCGAATTGCATTCGTTCCAATCGTTTCAACTGGTGGTATCACAAGATAAGCGTATGCCTGCCTATTTGAACGCCCAACTCTACCGCGAAGTTGATAAATCTCCGCAAGACCAAATGTATGTGCGTTGTAAATGAAAATTGTATTTACATTTGGGATATCAATTCCAGCCTCAATTATCTTCGTTGAAATTAAAATATCAAATTTTTGCTCAAGAAACCCAAGCATTACTTTCTCAATCGCAGACGGTTTCATTTTCCCATGAACAACATCAAACTTTAAATCTGGAACAATTTCCTTTAAAAATTTCGCTATATCTTCAATCTCTGCTATTTTATCAACCACAAAATAAACCTGCCCTCCTCTGCTTACTTCGTGATAAATTGCGTTTTTAACAATATCAGCAAACTTTAGAGAATTGACCGTTATTATTTTCGTAATTATTGGAAGGCGATTTGGTGGCGGAGTGTTGATTATCGACATATCCCTTGCGCCCATAAGCGAAAAATACAGCGTCCTTGGAATGGGAGTAGCACTTAAAGTCAAAGTATCAACATTAACCTTCACTTTCCGCAACTTCTCCTTAGCTTCAACTCCAAATCTGTGCTCTTCATCTATAATCAATAAACCAAGATCTTTAAATCTCACATCATTTGAAAGCAACCTATGTGTCCCGATGATTATATCAATTTCTCCTTTCTCAAGATCTTCGATTATCTTTACCTGTTTTGCTCTTGGAATAAATCTTGAAATAACCTCTATCCTTACAGGATAATTTTTCAACCTTTCTGTAAATGTTTTATAATGCTGATGTGCAAGAATTGTCGTCGGAACAAGCACCGCAACCTGTTTTTTATCCAAAACAGCTTTAAATGCTGCCCTTATCGCAACCTCCGTCTTTCCAAATCCAACATCACCGCATATTAATCTATCCATCGGCTTTTCGCTTTCCATGTCTTGCTTGACTTCAATCGTTGCCCTTCGCTGATCAGGTGTATCCTCATAAATGAAAGACGCTTCCATTTCTTTCTGCAGATAACTATCTGGAGAAAATTTAAAACCCTTTACATAACTTCGTTTTGCATAAAGCCATATAAAATCTCTCACAACCTTTTTAATGCCATCCTTCGCCCGCTCTTTAAGTTTTTCCCACTCCGCCGAGCCAAGCTTATTTAACCTTGGAACAATCCCTTCTTCCCCACGATACTTTTTTATCCTGTTAATGTAATTCAAATTCACATATAAAACTCCTCCATCAGCATATTCAAGCCGAACAGCTTCCTGATCAATCCCATTTATACTTATCTTCTGAAGCCCTGCAAATTTCCCAATCCCATAATCAACATGAACAACAAAATCACCTGGTTTAAGCATTTCAAGTTCATGAAGTGTTATCCCTTTAAACTTTCTGTACTTTAAAAAATTCCTAGCTTTAACCCTGTTAAAAATTTCATGCTCTGTGAAGACAGCAATTTTATCCTTAGTTAAAATGAAACCCAAATTTACTGATTTTTCCTTAAAATGAATCTTCATCGCCTCTTCAAAGCCCATTGCGTCTTCAACAAGCTCTTTCATCCTTTCCATCTGTTCCTTTCCATCACATAAAACGAAAACCTCAAACCCATCCCTTAGCAATTTTGCAACTTCCTCTGAGAAAAAAGTTATACTACTATTGAAAAATGGTTGTGCTCTTGACGAAAAATTCACAACATTCCCGTTTAAGTCCCCTGCCTCTAACTTTAAGATATTTATAAACTTCTTAAACTCAACCCCCTCAAATATATCCTCGTCGACCGCTTGAATCACAAGATTTTTGTCCTCAACAATACATACCGAATCATTCAATAACCTCGAAACCTCGACCGTCTCAAAATTTAAATTTGTAAGCTTTGGAACTATAACGGTTCGACTTAAATTTTTCAACGACCTCTGCGTAAAAATATCAAACTCCCTTATCGATACTACTTCATCATCAAAAAATTCAATCCTTATAGGGAACTCACCAACAAATCCAAAAACATCGATAATGCTTCCCCTTACGCTGTAATCTCCTCTCGATTCAACATACTTCTTCCTTTCAAAACCCTCCTTAACAAGGTAAGAAATAAACGCATCATAATTTATTTTCTCGCCGACCGAAAGAACAAAAGAGTGATTGTTAAGTTCTTTACTTAAAGGAATTCTCTCATCGATTTGTTTTATCGAAAGAATTATAACTTTATCAGCCCGCGCATATTCATGGGCAAATTTAACCCTTAAAACATCAATATCATCTGCCAGCATGTCCTCATCTGGAATAAACTCAAAAACCTTGCCCTCGCCAAGGATAAAATTCAGGTCATCCGCGACTTTGCGCCCAAACTCCTCATCTTGAACAAGAACTATAACCCTATTTTTAATACCCCGATACACATAAGCAACAACAAAACTAAAAAGAGAGCCTGCAACATTTTTTAAGTTTATGCTTTTCTCCTGATTCCCCAGAAACTCACCTAACTTTTCAAACTTATCTATTTTGAAAATTTTCTCAACAAAATCCATTGTCTCAAACTTAAATCAATGTTTTACCTTCAATCGCTGCCCTCACAAATCCATCTGCTTTTCTCAGTCTCTCCCGCGCCTCTTCAGCAGAGCAACCTGCCTTTATCATCACAATAGCTGTCTTTACATGACCACCTGCTTCTTTTAAGTATTTTTCAGCTGTCGCATAGTCAACCCCAGTGACTATCATGACAACTCTCTTTGCTCTTTCCTTCAACTTCTCACTTGTCATCTGAAGATCAACCATAAGATTTTCATAAACTTTTCCAAGCCGTATCATAGCAGTCGTTGAAATCATGTTAAGAATTAACTTCTGCGCTGTTCCCGATTTCATTCGCGTTGAACCCATTATCACCTCCGGACCAACCTCAGCACAAATCGCAACATCAACAAAGGGATAATTAAATTGATTTCGCGGATTTGTAGTTATAAAAATTGTCTTCGCACCAAGCTCTTTAGCTCTTCTTATAGCTCCAACCACATAAGGAGTTCTTCGACTTGCCGCAATTCCACAGACGACGTCTTTTTCATTGACATTTTTCGCTTCAATATCTCTTATTCCATCTTCCTCCCTGTCCTCCGCACCTTCCTGAGCTCTAAATACAGCTTCTGGTCCTCCAGCGATTATCCCTTGAACCATCTCTGGATCAGTTCCAAATGTCGGTGGACACTCAGCGGCATCAAGAATCCCAAGCCTACCACTTGTCCCAGCTCCAACATAAATCAATCTTCCGCCCTGCTTAAATGCTTGCACGACAAGTTCAACTGCTTGTGCAATGTATGGTATCTCTTTTTCAACAACATAAGGTACTTTTTTATCCTCATCATTGATGATTTTTAAAATCTCAATTGTTGATTTTGAATCAATATCCATGCTCGCTGGATTTCTCTGTTCAGTTATCAGGTTCAATAGTTCATCAAATAGTTCCTTTCCTGATTTCGCCATTTTACACCTTTTTTGTTGTTAATTTCATTAACACAACCTTTTTGTCTTTAAAGCCTACTTTTTCAAATCCTTGAAAATTTAAATCAAGAATTTCAACGCCAGCCACAAAACCGGTTCTAAGGGCACCTTTAATCTCACCTTCAATATCTCCACCCTTGAAAACAATTAAAGAACCAGAATGAAGATAACTCTTTTGATTTATTTTCTCCAAGAATTTTTTTGAGAAATTTTGAAAATTGAAAAATCCCACACTCCATTTAACAATCTTTTTTAATTCTCCAACAGCTCTGCAAATCACATAATCAAATTTCCCTCTATATTCTTCTAACTTTGAAATTTCCTCCGCCCTTCCCCAAACTGCTTTGGCATTCCCAAGACCCAACCTCTTTAAAATATCAGATACCGCTTCAACTTTTTTCCGTGTTCCATCAAGAAGAACAAACTTTACATTTTCATTTAAAATTGCCCAAGGTATCCCCGGCAGCCCACCTCCTGTTCCAAGATCAAGCACCAAAGAATTCGGTTCAATCTCAATTTTAAACAAAGGTGAAATGCAATGAAGTATATGTCTACCCCAAATGTCTGTTTCCTCCCTTGAGATCAGGTTTACTTTTTCATTCCAGCTAAGTAAAAAATTTACATAATTTTGTAAAAGCCTCGCTTTATCCTCGCAAATCTCCAAACCATTCAAACTACATATCTCGATAAACTCTTCAAAGCTCATTGAAAAAACTTTTTAACTTAACGATCACATCAAAAGTGTTTCACGTGAAACACTTTTAACCCTTCAGATAGACCATGAGAACTGATATATCAGCAGGTGAAACACCGGAAATTCTCGAAGCTTGACCTATCGATCTGGGTCTAACTTTCATCAACTTTTCTCTGGCTTCGGTTGAAAGCGACTTAACCTTATTATAATCAAAATCCGGCGGAATTTCCATCGTCTCATACTTCTCAAACTTTTCGATCTCCTCAAGTTGCCTCTGAATGTATCCTTCGTATCTTACCTCGATCTCAACTTGCCTTAATACATCTTTCCTTCTCAAAACTTTTTGCAGAATGTCATCGGACTTGAATGCTTCAAGCTCAAAAAGTTCAGATACATTAACCTCAGGTCTTTTTATGAGTTGTTCAAGCTTTTCATTTTGCTCAAGTGGTTTTGAACCTATCCTTTCAAGATATGAATTGACCTCGGAAGGTTTAACACTTCTATTTTTAACGAAATAAAGCGCTTCTTTGATCATTTCTTCTTTCTCAAGCAACTTTTGGTAAACATCGCTCGGTATCAGCCCAAATTTATACCCATATTTCATCAACCTTCTATCTGCATTATCCTGTCTCAACATTAATCTATATTCAGCTCTTGATGTAAACATTCTATAAGGTTCATCAATGATTTTGTTTATCAAATCATCAATCAAAACCCCAATGTAAGCCTCACTTCGCTTTAGAATAAATTCATCCTCGCCTTTAATTTTAAGCGCAGCGTTTATCCCAGCTATTATTCCTTGTGCAGCGGCTTCCTCATAACCAGAAGTTCCATTTATCTGTCCAGCAAAATAAAGTCCTTCAACAAGCTTTGTTTCAAGCGTCAACTTCAATTGATGCGGTGGGAAAAAGTCATATTCAACAGCATATCCTGGGCGAAGCATTTTCACATTTTCAAGCCCAGGTATTGTTTTTAACCCTGCAAGTTGAATTTCAACTGGCAAACTTGTCGAAAAACCGTTGACATACATTACATGCGTATCCCTTCCTTCAGGCTCGAGAAAAATCTGATGTCTTTCTTTATCCCTGAAGCGATAAACTTTATCTTCAATCGAAGGACAATACCTCGGACCTCGACCTTTGATAAGACCTGTAAAAAGTGGCGATCGATCGAATCCTTTTTCTAAAATTTTGTGTGTTTCTTCATTTGTATATGTTAAATAACAGGGAATTTGATCCTTTATTATTTCTTTCGTTTGGAAAGAAAAAGGTTCAGCATCGGGATCTCCTGGTTCAACCTGAACCTTTGAATAATCAACGGTTCGCGCATCAATTCTTGGCGGGGTTCCAGTTTTCAACCTTCCGCTTACAAAACCAAGTTTTTCAAGTGACTCCGTAAGCCCCGTTGCAGCAGGCTCGCCAAACCTTCCACCAACTCTACTTATAAGCCCCGTATACATCTTGCCGTTTAAAAATGTCCCAGCTGCAATTATAAGTGCCTTACACGCAATTTTTATATCAAGCCCAGTCCTAACTCCAACAACCTTGCCATTTTCGACAAAAATTTCGGTCACAACATCTTGCATTATATCAAGCCCTTCTTGAGCTTCAACACGCTTTCGCGCCTCTATCGAATATTGCTCGCGATCATTTTGAGTTCTTAAAGACCATACTGCGGGACCTTTTGACTTGTTCAAAATTCTATATTGGATTGCGGTTGCATCTGCAATTTTACCTATTTCTCCACCAAGCGCATCAATTTCTCTGACCAAATGTCCTTTTGCAGTCCCGCCAACCGCAGGATTACACGACATTCGTCCTATCGCAGTTATATCCATTGTCATAAGAAGCGTCTTCATCCCCATTCTTGCAGCAGCTAAAGACGCCTCAATTCCGGCATGACCTCCACCAACAACTATGACATCGTAAGTTTCATCTATCGTTGGATTTATTATCATCGTTTTGCTTTAAAATTTGTTTTCAAAATGTTTCACGTGAAACACTTTTACTTACCAATGCAAAACTTTGAGAAGATGTTGTTTAAAATATCGTCTGTTGTCACCTCCCCGATTATCTCGCCAAGATGATTAAGCCCAGCTCTTAAATCCACAGCTACAAGATCCCCGCTCATTCCTTCTTCGAGTGATTTTAAAGCATAAAGCAAACTTTGCTTCGCTTTAATAAGTGCATCACGATGCCTCACATTTGTAACAACAACGCTTGCATCCGTCCTATTTGTTCCAAAGAAAGATTGCTCGACCATTATCTTTTTCAACTTATCAAGCCCAAACCCAGTTAAGGCAGATATATTAACAACTGGAAAATTATTCGTTATTTTTTCCATTTGAATTTGTCTTCCATCCAAAAGGTCAACCTTGTTAAAAACGATTATGCATTTCTTTGATTCATCCATTGCAAGATTTAAAACACGGTGATAAAGTCTCATATCACTTTCACTAATTTCATCGGTCGAATCTATCACAAGTAAAATCATATCTGCCTTTTTAAGTTGTTCTTCTGCTCTTCTAACTCCTTCTTGTTCAATGATATCATAAGTTTCCCTTAAACCTGCTGTATCAATGACTCTGAAAAGAATACCATCAATATTCAAGCTTTCTTCAATTATATCCCTTGTCGTTCCTGGGATATCGCTCACAATAGCTCTATTTTCATTCAAAAGAGCATTCAATAAACTTGATTTCCCAGCGTTTGGCTTCCCGGCGATGACAACTTTTACCCCTTCACGATAAATTTTCCCGTATTTAAAAGTCTCTATTAACTCATCAATTTCTGCTATCGCATCCCTAATCTTGTTCGCAAGTTCTGGCTTATCAACAAACTCAAGATCTTCATCCGCAAAATCAAGTTCAAGTTCAACAAGCGAACATAAATTTATCAAATCATCCCTCATCTTTTTAATCTTCCTCGAAAGTGAACCCTCAAGTTGAGATAGCGAACTTTGATATGCAAGGTCGGTCACAGAACGTATCAAATCAGCAATTGCTTCAGCCTGTGAAAGGTCTATCCTCCCGTTTAAAAACGCTCGCTTGGTAAATTCACCTGGCTGCGCAAGTCGTGCTCCAGCTTCGAGTATTGTCTCAAGAACTTTCCTTGTGACGAAAATTCCACCATGGCAACTTATCTCGACTGTATCCTCGCCCGTATATGAATGTGGCGCCCTGAAAACAGTGGCAACTACATAATCAACCACCTTCCCCGTTGAATCAACTATACTCCCGTAATGAGCCGTATGGGTTTTAACTTCTTCAAGTTTCTTCTTGCCTCTAAAAACTCTATCAGCAATTTTTATCGCATCCTTCCCACTTATCCTGATCACAGAAATCCCAGCCTCTCCAATCGCCGTTGAAATCGCAGCGATTGTATCCTCAAGATATTTCATCAAAGGTTTAAAATTTGATATGATTTTACATTCAATTTAAAAAATCAACTCCTCAAATCAAAAATAAGGCAGTTTTATCGCTATGCTTCACAACCCTTGACTAAATTTTGAACAATTGGTCAAAATTTGACTTTTAAGTCGAAAAGTGTTATATTTTGATTAAATCAAAACTCAAAATAAACCAGCATGTCAAAGTCAAAAAGACGTGAAATAATCAAAGAAAGACACAAACAAGAGATTATTGAATCTGCGCTATATCTGTTTGGTAAAAAGGGTTATAAAGACACAACCATTGAAGAAATAGCAGAACATGCTCAATTCAGCAAGGGCGCCATTTATTTTTACTTCCCAAGCAAAGAACATCTCTTCCATGAAATCTTGAAAACAGTTTTCGATAAAGTTCAATCATTTGCAGAGGAAGCAAAAAATCTCAAGGGAAGCGCCCGCGAGAAACTAAAAACTTACGCCGTTAATATCATCCGTTTCTTCCTAACCGAAAATAATTATTCATTCCATGTTATGATGCAGGCGAGCATGCAAATGGAAAGCAAAGAAAGGGAATTAACGAGAAAATACGTTATAGAAAGATTGAGAGAGATTTCAAAAATATTAACTGACATAGTTAAAACTGACATTAAAAACGGCAAACTGAAGAACATAAATCCAAACCTTGTCATAATGGCTTTCAACGGCATGCTAAGAGATATCATCTATGGTTGCATTACTGAAAACAAAGTGGATTTAAAACCTGAAGAAATGCCAGATGCAGTCATCCAGATAATTTTTGACGGAATATCAAAAAACAAATAAAAAAGAAACACATGAAAGCATTAATTTTATTTGTGCTTCTACCAGTAACATTGCTATCACAGCCTAAGGTATTAACACTTGAAGATGCAGTAAAAATAGCGCTTGAAAACAATAATCAAGTGAGAACTGCTCGCCTTGAACTTATCAAATCCGATGAAAAACTTGTTGAAGCAAGATCAAACCTAATTCCACAAATCACTTTATCTGGAAGTTATTCAAGATACCTAAAGAAACCCGTTTTGTTTCTCCCCCCAGATTCACCATTTGGAAGGTTAACGGGTGGCGTGATCGAGATAGGCTTTGATAACTCTTACATTGGTTTGGTTAATCTTCAGATGCCCATTTTTTCATGGTCTGTTTATGCTGGAATAAATACTGCAAATAAGGGGCGTTTAATTGCGGAGCAAACATACAAAAGTGTCGCTTTGAAAACGATAAGTGATGTAAAAAAGGCTTTTTACAATGTTCTCCTCGTAAAAGAAGCTTACAAAATAACAAAAATGCGAATTGAGCTTGCCGAAGATAATCTGAAAAACGTTGAAAAGATGTATCGTCAAGGCATAGCCTCTGAATATGATTATATCAACGCACAAGTTCAATATCAAAACCTGCAACCGTTGTTGGTTCAAGCTGAGAACAATCTTGAACTTGCCCAAAATGCACTTAAATTTCTTCTTGGGATTGATGTCAACCAAGAGATAGATGTGGTTGGAGAAATGAATGTTGATAATTTTACAGAAATTGATTATACGAATGCTCTAAAAGAACTTTATGAAAACAATCCTGACATAAAACAGGCGGAATATCAAATAGAACTATCGAGATCGCTTGTTTCACTCGAATTATCTGGTCACCTCCCTGCTCTATTTCTCACGGGAAATCTTCAATACCAAGCTCAAGCGAACGATTTCAACTTCAATCGATATAGGTGGATAAGGACAACATTTATTGGCTTGCAACTACAAATCCCAATATTCAGAGGTTTTGGAACGCAAGCAAGAATTGATCAAGCAAGAGTATCACTTCAACAGTCAACAGAACGATTGCGATTTATAAAGCAGGCTCTCGAAAATGAATTAAAAGGCACGATTTATAAAATTGAACAATCGAAGAAAAGAATAGAGGCCCAGAAGAAAGCAGTAGAACTTGCTGAACTCGGATATAAAATAGCAAGAAAAAGATTTGAAAGTGGCGTTGGAACACAACTTGAAGTCAGCAACGCAGAAGTGAACTTTGCACAAGCACGATTAAACTATCAACAGGCAATTTATGACTATCTTACAGCGTTAAGTGACCTTGAAAGGCTAATAGGTAAAATAAACTATTAGGAGGAGAAATGAAAAAATCGTTTTTAAGCACATTTCTAATTGTTGGGTTAATTTTCTTTGGCTGTGCATCAAAAAATGAAAACTCTAAATCAGATAATCTAAATGAAGATATAGTCCCAGTTAAAGTGGCGAAAGCGGTAAAAAGAAGTTATGATATAATACTCGAATATGCTGGAACTGTCGAACCTTATCAAAAAGCTCGAGTTGGCGCACAAATGTCTGGAACGATAGAAAAAATTTATGTAAAAGAAGGGGACTTTGTAAAAGAGGGACAGATTCTCGCACGGATGAACACTCAACAACTGACCCAAGCGAAAATACAATATGAGCTTGCGGAATCTGACTACAAAAGAATGAAGTCACTTTTTGAAACTGGCTCGATCCCTGAACAACAACTTGAAAGAGCAAAAGCAAATTATGAGGCAGCAAAAGCTTCTTATGAACTCATTCTTTCTAATACTCAAATTCGTGCACCTTTCGACGGAATTGTAACCGAGAAGCTCATGAATGAGGGCGAGGTTTTCACACTCGTTCCAACGGGTGCTGGAGGTCCTGGGATAGTTACCCTGATGAGAATGGATATTGTGAAAATAAAATTAAGCATCGCCGAAAGAGATTTCCCATTGATAAAATTAAATCAACCTGCCGAAGTAATTGTTGATGTTTACCCTGATAAAGTGTTTATCGGGAAGATATCTCAAAAAAATCCAGCTGTAAGTTCAATATCAAAAACATTCTCAGCCGAGGTTGAAGTGCCAAATGCTCAGTTTCTCTTAAGACCCGGGATGTTTGCGAGAGTCAAAATAAAAGTTGGCAAAGGTCAAGGTATAATAATTCCTGAATCAGCTGTGGTTCCACTCCCTGGCTCAAATGTAAACTATGCTTTTGTTGTGCAGGGTGATGTTGTAAACAGGAGAAATATAACAATTGGGAGAAAGTTTGATGGAGAAGTCGAAGTATTAAGTGGAATAAGTGAAAACGAGATGGTTGTGATAACTGGACAAACAAAACTTTCCGATGGAACAAAAGTAAAAGTCATCGAGTAAAACTTACCGGAGGTGTAAAAAATGAGTTTACCTAAGCTATCCGTAAATAGACCTGTTACCGTCATAATGTTTTATATGGCATTAGCAGTTCTTGGTGCCTTTGCTCTTTCACGCCTTGCGATAGACCTTCTTCCAAAGCTTGAACCCCCAGCAATAAGCGTCGTCACAATTTATCCGGGTGCATCAGCGGAAGACGTTGAACAAAAGGTCACAAAACTAATCGAGGAACAAGTTAGCACGATAAACAATGTTTCAAAAGTCACATCAAGCTCAAAAGATAACATCTCGATTATAACTGTTACATTTAATTGGGGCACGGATATAGCTGAAGCAACAAATGATATCAGAGATGCTATAGACAGGGTTAAAAGAAGACTTCCAGATGATGCGGAAGAACCTTCCATTTTTAAATTTAGCACATCGACTTTGCCCGTTATGATGATTGGAATCAATTCAAGTGAAAGTTACCCTGGGATCAATAAGATCATTGAAGATAAAATAGCACAGCCGTTGAGACAAGTTCCAGGTGTTGGCGCAGTTTTTGCAATAGGTGGACCATATCGTGAAATCTTAATAAGAGTTGATCCTAAAAAGCTTGAGGCATATAACTTATCGATACCGCAAATTGCTCAAATCCTTAACTCCGAAAATCTTTCTCTTCCAGCCGGGATAATTAAAGTTGGAACCAAAGAATACAGCGTTCGTGTCCCGGGTGAATTTAAATCAATTGAAGAAATTAAATCAACTGTTATAGGGAATTACCAGGGTGCGCTCGTCTATTTAAGGGATGTGGCAGATGTGATTGACACAATAAAGGAACAAACTCTTTATGTTAGGATAAACAATACACCCGGGGTTCTACTTTTTATCCAAAAACAAGCAACCGCAAATACAATTGAAGTTGTCGATGCAGTTAAAAAAGCTCTGCCCAAAATTGAAAAAACATTGCCAAAGGATGTTAAACTTAACATTGCTTTTGATTCATCTGAATTTATAAAAAATTCGTTTCGAAACTTAAGCAACGCAATTGTATACTGGGGCATCTTTGTAATTCTTGTCGTCCTTTTGTTCCTCCGAAAGATCAGAGCAAGTTTGATAATAATTCTAACAATTCCATTCTCATTGATAGTTGCATTTATAACGCTTTATCTAATTGGTGGTACCATAAATCTTATCTCACTTGCCTCCCTTGCCATTGCAGTTGGAATCGTAGTTGATAATGCTATAGTTGTGCTTGAGAACATAACTCGACACATTGAGCGAGGAGAAAATCCTCAAACAGCTTCAGTTATAGCTGCAAATGAAATTGGACTTGCGATCTCTGCTTCATCCTTGACTAACATAGCTGTATTTCTTCCGCTTGCTTTTTTAACTGGAATAGCCGGTTTCCTTTTCAAAGAACT
Organism: Candidatus Kryptonium thompsonii; assembly: GCF_001535985.1. NCBI lineage: Bacteria > Pseudomonadati > Candidatus Kryptoniota > Candidatus Kryptonium > Candidatus Kryptonium thompsonii. Next base: position 31,757 of record NZ_CZVS01000019.1, read on the forward strand.
TGGGATACTCGTTACAGTAATGGTTTTAACTTCGCTCCTTGCTTCATTGACTTTAACCCCAACCTTATCATCCAAATGGTTGAAAGGTCAGGAAAAAATAAAAAATAAACTCCTTTCAAATCTTTTTAACACAAGTGAAAGATGGTTCCAAGCAATTGAAAGTTTTTATGGTAACCTCATATCTTGGGCTTTGAGACATAAGGCAATAGTTATACTTACTGCTTTGGTTTTATTTATTAGCTCGTTCATACTTTTTAGATTGGTTGGTTTTGAGTTCTTCCCTGCAAGTGACACGGGACAAATTCAGGTGATTGCACAACTTCCCGTTGGGACAAGAATTGATGAAACGATAAAAGTAGGCGAGCAATTACAAAAAATTGTAGCGGAGGAAATACCTGAAAAATGGAGAAAATATATTTTTATGAGAGTTGGAACAACCGAACAAGGCTTTGCCACAATAACAGGCCAAGTTGAAGGAAACAATGTTGTAACCGTTGGGGCAAGGCTTGTC
>NZ_CZVS01000020.1:0-31196 GCF_001535985.1 Candidatus Kryptonium thompsonii
AAAAATTTTTTGATTTCAAATGGACTTGAAAGCGAAACTGCCGACGATATTGAGCTTGTGATAAGTGAGATGCTCACAAATATATACAAGCATTCTTATAAAGGAAATGAAGGCGATGTGGTAATAAATGCTAATATCGATGATGAAAAAGTTTACATCTCAATTAGGGATTTTGGCGAAAAGTTTGCGCCGGCGGAAATAAGTGAGCCTGATCCGGAAGTCCTTGCGGACCATGGCTATGGACTTTATATCGCAAGCCAAATTATGGATAAAATTGAATATATCCTTTCTCATGAATCTGGGACTGAGGTAATTTTAACAAAATACTTAAAGAAAAATGGTTGATGTTTGTTTAATTCTTGAGGGAACATATCCTTATGTCGTCGGAGGCGTTTCAAAGTGGACGCATGCCCTTGTAAAGAACTTAAGCGAAATTGAGTTTTCAATTGTACATCTACATTCAGGTGAGGAAAGAAAAATTAAGTTTGAAGTTCCAGAAAATGTTAAATCGATCGTTGAAATAGATGTAAGAAATGGATTTGGGTTCAGGTTTGATTTCAGAGACTTGATTGATGTTGTGCCTGAGGCAAAGGTTTATCATAGTTTGTCGACGGGTTTTGCGGGGCTTTTGGGGTTACAGGTGAAGTCTGTGAAAAATAAACCTTTAGTTTTAACTGAACATGGTTTGTATTGGAAGGAAATTGAGTTTGGGGTTGACGAGGTTGAGTGCGGGTTTAAAATTTTTAAAAACCTAAGGGAAAAGGAAAAAGTTTGCGTGGAGAGGCGAAGATATTTGGAAATTTTTAAAGAAATTGCAAAAAAATGTTACTTGGGTGCGGATGTTGTAACGACGGTATGTAGATATAATCTTGAACAGCAGTTAAGTTTGATTTCAAATGGGAAAAACTCCACAGACTTAAATTTAAAGTTCAGAGTGATTGAAAATTTCGTTGAGCCTGAATTTTTTGGAACCGTAGTTAGAAAAGTTAGAAGTGAGAAAGTTATTAGTTTCATCGGAAGGGTTGTCCCGATAAAGGATGTTAAAACATTCATAAGGGCGATGCCTTTAATTCTCGATGGGATTGGTGATGTTAAGTTTTTAATTGTTGGAGATTTGATGCAGGATCCCGAATATGTAGATGAATGTTTTGAACTTGTCAGAGAGCTTGGACTTGTTGGAAAGGTTAAATTCACTGGCGAAGCAAATGCCGTTGATTATCTCAAAATATCTGATGTTCTCGTTTTGCCAAGCGTCAGCGAAGGGCAACCATTTGTGGTTCTTGAGGCGATGGCTTCGGGTGTCCCAGTGGTTGCAACATGTGTCGGTGGGGTTCCTGAACTTATTGATGAAAGTGGGTTTGAATGCGGGCTTTTATTTGATGTTGGGGATTATGTTAAGCTTGCGGAAAATGTCCTTAAAATTTTGAGTGATGAGAGTTTGAGCGAAAGGTTGGCTGAAAACGGGATTAAAAAAGCTCGAAGATTTACAGTTGAAAGGTTTATTAATGGCTATGCAGAAATTTATAGAAGATTTATATAGGGAAGAATGGAGAGAAAATCGGTTCTTTTCGAAACTGAAGGTACTTATCCGTTTGTCGGTGGTGGAGTTAGCACATGGGCGGATATACTTGTGAATAATTTGAAAGATTTTGACTTTTACATTTATGCTGTGACTGGTATGCCTTATATGGAGTATAAGTATAAACTCCCAGAAAATGTTAAACTTGTTCGCCAGATTCCACTTTGGGGTTCGGAGGAGCCGTTTGAGGATATATTTTTTGAAATTCCTTTCTCAAGCATTTACATCAGGAAGACAAAAGTTAATGAAAGAGTTGTTCTTCGCAAATTTATCCCGATATTTATCGAATTTTTATCTTCTCTTATGAACCCATTTTCAGATCCTGAGGAATGCGCAGGCTATATATGGCTTATGCATAGGTATTTTAGCGAGTATGATTACAAGCAAACTTTTAGAAGCTTTGTTGTCTGGCAGGAATTCAAAAGGTTGGTTGTGTTGAAGTATTTTGAAGAAAACTCATTTCTTAGTGAGGATGAAATTCCATCGGTTTATGATTTAACGCTTGCTATGAGATGGCTTTATCATTATTTGATGCCTCTTTATGTTGATGTTCCAGAGGTTGACTTAAGCCATGCCACAGCTGCTGGTTTTTCTGGATTGCCAAGTGTCGTTGCAAAAATGAGGGATGGAACTCCGCTTGTTGTGACTGACCATGGGGTTTTCGCAAGGGAAAGATATATAGGAATTGGGAGTGAAAAAAATTTGTCTTTTTTTGCGAAAAAGTTTTTGATCAATCTTTCAATCTTGATTTCTAAAATTCTTTATAAGCTTGCGGATAAGGTTTTGCCAGTTTGTCAATTTAATACAACATGGGAAAAAATTTTTGGAGTTGAGGATGGAAAGATAAAGGTAATTTATAATGGCGTTGATCCAGAAGTTTTTCGGCCGAGACCAAAACCTGAAAAGACCAGAGAATTTCCAACAGTGGTAGCAGCAGCAAGGGTTATGCCACTTAAAGATATTGAAACGATGATAAAAGCAAGCGCAATTGTGAGAGAGGAAATTCCAAATGTCAAGTTCATCGTTTATGGTGCACTTGACGCTGACCCAGTTTACACAAAGAAGTGCCAACTTTTGATAAAAGAGTTAAAACTTGAAAATACATTTATACTTGCTGGACATCATTCAAAGCCAAGCGAAATTTATAACGAGGGGGATATTTCGGTTCTTTCGAGTATATCTGAGGGATTTCCATATACTGTGATTGAATCGATGGCGTGTGCAAGACCTGTAGTTGCGACAGATGTCGGCGGGGTAAGGGAAGCGCTTGAGGGGTTTGGAATAGTTGTTAAACCACGGGACCCAAAAGCACTTGCCGAAGGTGTGGTCAAACTCTTGAAAGATCATGAACTTCGTGAAACACTTGGAAGGAGAGCAAGGGAACAAGTTTTGGCGAAGTTTAGAATTGACATGAGCGTTGAACAGTATAGACAAGTGTATAATGAACTTATCCAATTGAAAGGAAGCTAGGATGAGGGAAGAGTATATATCGCAACATATGCGGAAAATTGAGAAGGTCGCAGATGAAGTAATGGAGAAAATTGGAAACCCGATAAGTGCTCTTCAAGTTGCCGCTGTGATTGAAAGTTTGGGATATAGACATGTGGATTGCTCAGTTGAGTTTGGAAGAAGCAATATATTTGAGTTAAGTAAGGATGTTTACAGAATTTGCAAGCTGAAAGCGAGGTCTGATAAAAAGGTAAAAAAAAGAATCAGAAATTTCACTTGGAGAAAGGGTATGGCGATTTCTTAAGCACTATTTTTCTGGGATAGCACTTGGGCTTCCAGTAGCGACTCAAATTGTTTTCATTGCTTTTACTGGTTATTCGCTCTGGGCGTGGGTTAAATTTACAGAAGCTCAGGCGACGATTGTTGCGTTTGGGACAATTTTAAGTTTTCTCACCACTGGTGGATTTACACAAGTTATGGGTAGAGAAGTAATGTATTATTTAAGTATGGGAAATAAAAGGACTGCTCGTGAGATAGCAATTAATCTATTTAATTATGGTGTGTATGTTGTGATTTTAATCGCTCTCGTTTTATTTGGCTTTAACTTAATTTTTGAACTTTTCCCACAGAGATTCATTTACTTGATTTTATCTTATTATTTTTTGCTTTCTCTCCTTTGGCTTTCAACAAGCATGATTTACGCAGCAAAGCGTAAAGTTTCAATTACAGTTATACTGTCAATCGGAACATTAATTGTGATCTATCTTCATAAGTTTGAGTCCTTTTCAATCCACACGGCTCACATTTTTGGTTTAGTCGTTGCTAATATTCTAATGTATATCTGGGCAAGATATGTTTTTAGGCTAAGAAAAGAAGATAAAAAAGTTGGATATGTTTCCTTGAAGGTGAAGCGTCCTTCTGTTTTGGCGTATGTTAATAGTTCCTTTTTTAAGTTCGGGTTTTACTACTTTTTATTACTGTTTCTTGATAGAATTATTTCATGGACGGCTTATTCAAAGGGGAAATTTTATTTTTTCTGGTTCAGGACCCCTTATGAGCTTGGGGTGGATTGGGCTTTGCTTTCTTTTGGTTTAACGCTTGCAGTGCTTGAATATGCTGTGAACGATTTTTCAGAATTGCTAATTCCAAAACAGAAAAAGTTTCAGGTTTTCAAAATTAAATCACATAATTTATGGTGGTATTACAATTTTTATTTTGGCAAACTTTCATTTCTTCTTATCTTTGGGATTTTGAGCATAGTTGGAGTTTATTTTATTGTATTAAAACTTGGTGAAATTTATCAACATATAAAGGAAGTTCGAGAATTTTTCTCAAGCCCGATAACTTTCAAAGTTTACTACTTTGCTTCAATTTCGTATTTGTTTCTTGCTGTTGGAATGATGAATAACTTATTTTTCTTTACACTATGGAAGCCAAATTTGGGGCTTAATGCTATAAGAATTGCGATTTTAATAGATCTTGTTGTTGGGCTTTTGGCAAGTAGGCTAATAAGTTGGGAATATGGTGTTTTGGGTTTTTTCGTCGGGTCGCTTGTTTTTGCGGTGGTTTCAACTTACTATGTATTAAAATTTATGCACACGCTTGATTATCAATATTATTCGGCATTTTGAAAATGCTTGATGATGTCATTTACATAGTTAAAGTCTATGTGGGACTTTTTCTTATCGCATATCTTGCTGTGAAGCTTAGATTTTGGGAGGAATGCGTGGGCTATGGATGTTTGTTTAAATACTTTTATAAGTTCCTTTCAATTTTGCTTGTGCTTCTTTATGTTGTAGTTAAACTGAAAGCATTGGATTTCTTCTTCATTTTTTCAATTTTTATCCTGATCGTTGTGGTTGATTATTTAATTTCGTGGAAGAAAAATGCTATAAAAGCGAATTATGTCAAAATTGCCTTAAATCAAAAAATCTATGATTTCATAGATGGGGTTAAAAAGTTTAAGTTTAAAAAACTAGATTTAAAATTAACTGTCTGGCATTTCATCTTTGCCCTTGTTTTCCTTTCAGGCTTGTTTTTATGGGTGAGTTCAGAGATTAAAAACTGTTCTCTTCCTTCAATTTGTTCAACATGCACGTCTTGTTAAAATCGCTTCAATGCTTACGAATAACTATACTTTTGGAATTAACGACTTCGGATCAAATTCGCTTTGTGCTTTTTTCTCTTTGATTTTTGGAGTTAATCAGTATGTTGTTTTGCATCTATTTGGGATTTTTAATTTTTTAATTTTGAGCATAGGAGTTTCGCTTTTGACACATAAATTAACGCAAGATTTTACTTCTGTAGTTTTAAGTGTTTCACTTTTTGTGTTTGGTCTTCCGTTGGTTGATTTCATTTCAAATCACGCTGAGAATAGTTCATTTTTATTTGGGCTTGGATGGTCGCTTATGCTAATCTATTTCTGGAAGGATGTGGGTTGGATTCAGAGAATTCTAAGTTTGGTTTCTGCTTTTCTTATCGATGTGTTTACTGGTTTTATTATGTCGTTTTTGATCGCTCTATCTGAGCTCTTGGAGAGGGCACGAATGAATTTTAAGTCCGATAGAAAGAAATCTTTTAAGCTTATCTTAATATCGTTTTTAGTTTTTTCTTTTCCTTTTGCGCTTGAAGCTTATTTTAGTTTAAATCCAGAGCTTGGGATAAAAGCTTATGCTTTGTTTTTGAATCCTGAGGTTTCAGCATATTTACCCGTTTTATTAAATGTTTTTATTTTGCTAACGCTTTTGATTTTAATTTTTGAATTGAGCTCATCGGGCTTGGAAGTTGAATCTTTCAAGATTTTCTACGGGATTTTCTCATTTCTTTTGTTAATTTACACATTGACAGCTCAAGAAGGTTTGTTAAATTTTGTACCTTTTGAATTGTTTTATCCCTTTGCCATTGCGAATTCATTTATTTGGTTGATAAGTGTTGTTAGAAAAATTCTAAGAAAGTGGAATGTTGTTTATGCTGTTTTTGTTCTCTGCATTATCGTTGTTTTGGTGTTAAATGCTTTTATTTATAACACTCGTAAAGTTGAGAGTTCAATCGAACCATGTGAACTTGTTCAGGTGGTAAAAAAAATTCAGAGGGAATCCTTGCCTTTTTCACTTGCTTTGGTTTCACATTCTGGGACGAGACCAGTTGTTGAAAATTGGGCTTGGTTTATGGATTGGGATTATTTCATAAAAAATTATATTTTAATTAGCGAGCCGAGAAAAATTTATGATGTCGTTTATGTCATCGTCCCGAAGCAAAATTCAATCGGTAAGATTCATTCTTCATTTTTGCCGAGGATTGAGAACCTAAGCTTGGTTCTTGATTCAGTATGTTCTAATTATAAATATGCTATTCCTCAAGTTTATTTTGATGGTTCAGAGATAAAGGTTTATAAATTAACGAAGTTGGAAAGGTGATCAGGCATATAATCAAACTATATACTGAGAAGTTTTCTCGGTTCTCTGATTCGGAATTCGCTGTGGTCGATGAAAAAGGCGAGGTGATTGCTAAGACAGAAAATTATGTGAATTTTGAGGAGGGCATTAAAGTTGAGTTAAATTCAAATTATGGTAAGATGTATCTTTATGTAAAACCCCGTTTAGATACCGAGAGGGAAATTCAGCTGTTGAAATTTTTGTATACGGAGCTTTTGAATTATGAGGGTTATATAGAGAGTCTTGTTCAGGAACTTGCGCACAGGCAGGAGGAGCTTGGGGTTGTATATGATATGGTTGCAAAGGCTGGTTTGGTTTTTGATGAAACTGAGATTATCAAAATCATCGTTAACAAGATAAATTCGTTGATATCTCCGAAGGCATGTGTTGTTGGAATTTTCGAGGGCGATGTATTGAACCAAAAATATGTGGGTGGTAAAATTCCCGATGATGTTAAGCAGGAGGTTGAAAAGTTGATAGAAAAAGCTGTGAGGAGCCGAAATTTTGTGATTTCTTCGAGTCAAAGTGCAACATCATTTCGAAGTTTGCTTGCTGTGCCGATGTTTTCGGGAGATAAGCCGATAGGTGGAATTTTTGTATATGATGATGGGAAGGCTTTTGATACGGCTGGGGCAAAGTTGCTCCTTACACTTGGAAATTACGCTGGTATAATTCTTTACAGAAATAGATTGATTGACGAGATAAAACGGACCGAAGCATTAAAACAAGAAATCGAGATAGCAAAGAAAATTCAAGAAAGTTCACTTCCCAAAGCAATTCCAAATTTCGGAGAACTTGATGTTTGTGCTTTTATAAAGCCGAGCTCAAGCGTTGGAGGGGACTATTATGATTTTATATTTGAAAAGGGAAGGAAATGTTTTTTGGTTTCAGATGTTTCGGGGCATGGAATTGGAGCAGCACTTCTTCTTGCAAGTTTGAGAAGTGTGATAAGGTTGATGTATGAGTTTACATCTGATATATCAGAACTTTTAAGCGCAATAAATAGAGTAATTTACAAGGATACATTTGAAATCGGGGTATATGCAACTGTTTTTATGGCTGAATATTGCTCTGATGGGCTTCTTGTATATTCAAACGCTGGGCATATTCCACCAATTCTTTTCAGGCGTAATAACAAAGAGATGTTTGAGCTTGAAATACATGGTTCGCCAATTGGTTTGTTTGAAGATGAAATGTATGGGTCTAACCAAATAAATCTTTCAAAGGGTGATGTGCTTGTAGTTTTTACAGATGGGGTGCCAGAGATGAGAAATAGGGATGATGAATTTTTTGGTGTTGAAAGATTGAAAAAGGTTATTTTTGAGAATTCTGATAAAAGTGCACTTGAGATTTGTGATGTGATAGTTGATGAAGTGATGAAATTTAAAGGTGAAGCCGAACAAAAAGATGATATAACCTTGCTTGTTGTAAAGAAAATTTAAGTATGAATGCTAAATGTTGAAGAAAATTCTAATCGTTGACGATGATATAACTGTTCAACGCCTTCTTGAGTTCATCTTGAGGAAATTCAGTGATGTGGATGTTTTTATTGCAAGTGATGGTGATATGGCGCTTGATATTATAAGAAAAGAGAAACCGAATTTAATTTTTCTTGATTTTATGATGCCTGGGAAAAATGGAATTGAAGTTTGTCGTGAGGTGAAGAATGATCCCGAGCTTAAGAATTCATATATCGTTATGCTCACAGCGAAAGGTGAAGAAGCTGATGTAAAAGACATGTTTGAAGCTGGTGCAGATGAGTATGTCCCAAAACCATTTACTCCATCCGAGATAGCTGAAATAGTTCGAAAAATAATTTACAAAGAACAGTGATTGGAAAAATTTTAAGCAGGAGTTCTAAGATTGAAATTAAAAATCTTCCTGATGTGTGGAAAGCATTCGGAATGTTTGAGTTCTTTAATAAATCTGCGTCCGAAGGATTTGAATTTATTTTTGATGTTTTTGAAAGTGTGGTTAAGAAAGCGGCTTATTACATTTATTCTTTCTCTGAGGCGAGCCAGAGTTTAGTTCTTGAAAGTATGCGTTTGAGAACCGAAAGGATGGGAAATTTTGATGAAGAAGTGATCGAGGCGCTGAGGGAGCCTGAACTTAAGCTGATTTTTAGGGAGGAGTATAAAAATTTAGGTTTTGCGCTTATATGGGCGGGAAAGTTTCTTAATATACCGCTCTATCATTCCGAAAAATATATCGGAAGTCTATTCAGCGGTCCATATGAGCCAGAGACTATTGATAAAGAACTTTTGAACTGGTTCAGGGGTTTTGCAAACGCATGTGCAATTGCTTTAAGGCAGATAAAATTTGGCGAGGAAACTCGTTCAAAAATTCGTCTGCTTGAGTCTCAAGTGCAAGTAAGCAAAAAAATGCTTGGTTCAACGCTTGAGGTGAACAGGTTTCTTGAACTTCTTCTTGAGCTTGCAATCACTGCAACTGGAAGCGATGCTGGATTTGTAGCAATGTGGGATGATAAAATTAAAAGAATGAAAATAAAGGCAAGCAAAAATTTATCAGAAGAATTTGTAAGCTCGCTTGATCTTTCGCCTGATACTGGACTTTTTGAGTGGACTGGATATGGAGATGAGATGATAGTTCGTGATTTTGAGTTTCTGTTGAGGTTTGGAATTAATTCTATAATTGCTGTTCCGCTTGTTGAAGATAAAAAGCTTCTTGGAATCTTCACCCTTGTGAATTTTAAGAAGTTAAAGCAATTTGAAGAGTTTGCTGTAAAGATTTTATTAAATTTTGTTGAGCAGATAAAAATTGTAATTCATAACATCGAAACTTTCGCTCAATTTACAGAGCGTTATCTTAAAACTCTTATCGCCCTTGCTGAGGCGTATGATATGAGAAGTGAGTACACAGCTGGGCATTCAAATAGGGTCGCTGATCTTGCAGTTGAAATAGGGAAAAAGCTTGGTCTTGATTCCGAAAAACTTCGTGAACTTAAAATAGCAGGTTTGATCCACGATGTTGGGATGTGCGGGGTTGTTGAGATAGGTGAAGGTTATCAAGCGGACTATAATCATCCGATAATTGGGGCAAGCATGGTTGAAATTTTGCCTATATCATCGGATATAGTTGAAGGAATAAGAACACATCAGGAATGGTATGATGGGTGGGGATTTCCGCAAGGCTTAAAGGGTGAGGAGATACCTTTGTTTGGTAAAATTCTCGGGCTATGTGAATTCTTTGTTGAGATATCATCAAACTCAAAACTTCGCAAAGCGTTGTCCTATGCTCAAATTGAGTCGGAAATAAAGCAAAGGACGGGTTCACAATTTGATCCGAAGGTCGTATCTGCTTTTTTTGAGGTCTTAAATGCGAAAAGAGAAAAGGCTGGCACAGCATGGATTGAAGAGTGCTGGAAATTTAAAGGTGAGCCAAGGGATGTTTGTTCGAGATGTCCTGTATATGAAAGCGATCTCAGAAGATGTTGGCAATCCCCAGAAATTATGTGCAGATTTCATGGAGATTATTCGTGCGATGATTGTTTCATTTTTTTAGAATGGATTGAAAGAATTAAAACAAAAAAATTGGAGAAAAAAATGGAGTACAGCGTTGTCGAAAAGAATAATTACGCAATTGTTAAACTTAAAGGTGAACTTGATGTTGCAAGCTCAATTCATATGAGGGATGTTTTTAAAGGCTTGATTGACAAAGGTAAGGCAAATATAATTATTGATTTCTCCGATGTTACTTTTATCGATAGTTCTGGGCTTGGAATAATTGTCGTCGCTTATCGCAGTGCAAAGGAGAAAGGTGGGACGATAAAATTTGCCAATGTAAATCCAAGGGTGAAAAAATTATTCGAAATTACAAGAACTGAAAAACATTTTGAATTTTATGGTAGTGTTGAAGATGCCGAGAAGTCTTTTTAACATGATTTTCATGGTTTGTTTTTTTCTCTTCGCTTCCTGTAAAACTCAAAAAGAAAAGATTGATTTTTCAATAGAAAAACCAGAGAAAGTTCTTCTCATTTATGACTCTTCGGATATGTACTCTTCTGAATGCGTTGAAAATGCAAGATGGGCTTTTAAATATGCGAAGGTAAATTATGATGAGCTTGATCTTTTAGATTATCAAGGTAAATTGGTTCAAGATTTTCAGAATTATTATGCAATCGTCTTTGCAACTGAATTTATAAAAAAGCTTTCTAAAGATGACTGTCAAAGGATAAAAAATTTTGTTGCCAATGGCGGTGGTTTGGCTGTCATATATCGGGGTTATAATGAAAATTTATCGGAACTCTTTGGCGTAAAATTAAGAGATGCGAGAAATTTATTTTTAAAACGGGGGAATTCTGGGCTTGTTTTTAATGCCAATCTTATGCCTATGCTTAAAAACACCGCAATACCTGATTCTATCTTGCGTGATCTTTCAATGTTCGATTTCATTCATTTTGGTTCGAAGAGCATCATAGCGACTTCTTCGGATAAGATACCTGTTGTTTGGCAATTGAGGTATGGATTGGGAAAGGTCATTTACTGGAACACATCTATTTTGGTGAATAAATTGCTTCGTGGTTTTATAACAAGGTCGATAATTTCCGTTTCGGATAAATTTGTTCAGCCAATTTCAAACTTAGCGGTTATTTTTATTGATGATTTTCCGACAGCTGTGCCAAATGTCAAGAAAAAGCTTATATGGGATGAATTTAATATGACGATGGCAGAGTATCATTTTTTTATCTTTTATCCCGATATGGTTAAACTTGCAGATGAAATTGGGTTGAAATACACCGCTGGTCTTACTTTTAATTACGGCGCTGATATTAAACCACCGTTTCATTTGACTGAATGGAGGGTTGGGAAAGTAAAAGTTTTTGATAAGGAGGTTGAAGTTTCAAAGTCAATTGCAAGGCAGTTTAAATCGAAAAATGAACTTGCATTTCACGGATATAATCATATTTCACTTTTGGTTGATGAATGGAAAGATATAGAAAATATGAAAAGTGCTTTAAGGTTTGCGCAGAAAAAATGGGAGGAAGAAGGTTTGGGTAAATTGCCGATAACATATATCCCACCGACAAATTGGATTGACTCCATTGGGGTTCAGGCAATTGTGCAAAGTTTCCCGTCGATTAAGGTTATAGCTGGCTTATATTCTGGATTCTTTGATGTTGGGCAATCAAGGGAGTTTGGACCTGAACCGTGGAATAGAAAACTTTATTGCATACCAAGAGTTTCAGCAGGTTTTTTAATTGATGATTATACCAAGCTGTTGATTTTAAGCGAGGTTGCAATGCTTGGGGTTTGGACACACTTTATTCATCCTGATGATGTCATTTATACTCCAGATGAGGTTGAAAACCCAGAGCTTGTGAGAAATTGGTTTTATCTTCCATGGCGTGGGAAGAATGGGGAGGGACTTTATTTTAAGTTTAAAGAATGGCTTAAGGATTTTAAAAAGAATTATCCCTACATAAGATTTATGACCTGTGCGGAAGCATATGAAGAGATGCAAAAGTTCGATAATCTGATGATTGAATATGAGTTTTTTGAGGATGAAATTAGAATAAAAACAAATCAAAAGGAAGTTTTTCTGGTTGCTGATATTGATGCAAAGTACAAAGGCGTTGAGTTAACCAATGCTGTTATTGTTCATTCGGGTGTAACTGATTTTACGAATTTCGTTGTTCTTAAAACACTGGATAACTCAGTAATTTTAAAATTAAGGTAAATTTTTGTATTTTTATTGTAGGTGGTTTAAAAATTAACAAAGTAAAATTTTTAAGAATGCTCTTGGAAAATTTACGAAGCACCTTTTTTCATCTGCGCTTTAATGTTTCGCTTGCATTTTTGCCCATATTTCTGTGGGGATATGCGCTTACTGAGGCGGATATAAATAGAAATTTCATTTATGGGCTTTTGGTTTTGCATTTTTTGATCTATCCTGCAATTAATGGGGTTTACGCTTACTTTGATGGTAGAAAGGGTGTTGTTTATGGATTGCGCAATGTAAAGCCAGCGTCAAAGTTTACGCTTATAATCTCTCTGCTTTTGCTTTTCGTTGGGGTTTATCTTAGTACAAAGATTAACACGGCATATTTCGGGGTCGTAATTTCTCTTGTCGTTTTGTCTTTTCTTTTTTCGCATCCATCCACTGGCATCAAAACAAAACCTTTTTATGCAATTTTAACTCTTGCTTTAACTTATGGCTTGCTTGGGTTCATTGCTGGTTGGGTGTGTGCGTTTGATTTAAAGAGTTTGTTAAATCCATTTTCAATCGGTGGAGCACTCTCCTCCGCTGGGTTTGCTGGTGGACTTTACACACTTTCGCTTGTTTACAGAATTTCCGAAGATTCTAACTTAACAGGCTCTTTATTCATTGAGAAACTTGGCTCTGCGGCGACTTTTAAATTCTCAAAAATTATTTTATTAGTTTCAGGAGTAATTGCAACGGTTGTAATTGCTGCTAAATTCACGCTTTATGAGCTTATCGGTGTGATAATTTATTTTCTTTTTGGTTTTATTGGAATAGAAAGATTTGAGAAGAATTTTTATTTGCAAAAGGAGTGGCAAAATTACAAAACAGTAGTAAGTATAAACTTAACCAATTCGATTTTGCTTTCCATTTATCTAATTTTTAGGATACTTATGGTTAATTACCTTTTTATTGATTGAACCGCTGTATCTACGACGAGAAGGAGTCCATCGAGCTCGAATGGTTTTGAGATTATGTAATCTGCACCTTTTCTTTTCATTTCTTCCTCAGAGATGTTTAACCCCCAACCTGTTAATATAACTACAGGGATTTGAGCATTCTTTTGTTTTATCGCTTTTGAGACTTCCCAACCGCTTATATCGGGAAGCCCAATGTCTATAATGGCAATATCAAATTTTTCTGTTTGGATATATTCAAGTGCTTTTTTACCATCCTCAGCTGGTAGCACTCTATAGCCAAGGTTTGTGAAGATATCTTGTAAGAGGTAAAAAACAGATTCATCATCCTCAACGATTAAAATCGTTAATTTGCGGGGGCTTTCTTTCAGTGTGCTTTTTTTAATTGCATCTGATACCTTTTGTTGACTTGCTGGCAAGACAATTGTAAATTTTGAACCTTTTCCAAGCTCGCTTTCAACGAAAATTTCACCGTTATGACTTTTTATGATATCATATGCTATTGAAAGCCCCAATCCTGTTCCATATTCGCTTTTTGTCGTGAAGAAAGGTTCAAATATCCTGCTCATTATTTCTGGGTTTATACCAACACCTGTGTCAGCGATGTAAATTGCAACTTTCTCGCCGTTTACATTGTAAATTCCGAGCGTTAACTTACCTCCGCCTGGCATTGCTTCAATTGCATTTATGATGAGGTTCACAAGGACTTCTCTTAATTCAGACCTATTAGTGATCGCCATCAATCTATCTTCGGGGAAATCTTTAGTGATTTCATATTTGATGCCCTTTAATTCTGCTTCATCTTTCCATTTTGATTTTGTTATTTCAAGTGCGTCTTCAATTATATCTGCTACATCAATTGGCACAAGGTTAACATGCGTTCTTGGCTTTGAGAACTCACGCAGTTGTGATATAATTTTTCCAGCGTTTTGGCTTGCTTTTTCAATCAGTTCGATGTCTTTTAAAAGTGATTCATCGCTTACTTTGGATTTCAATAGCTGGACTCTGCCAAGAATTGCGCTTAAGAAGTTACTCAAGTTATGCACAATTCCGCCCGCAAGTTGTCCAAGTATCCTTGTTTTCTCAGTTAAAATTAGCTGTTGGTGAACCTTTTTCAACTCTTCATACGCTTGTCGAAGTGATTTTTCCGACTCTTGAAGCTCTGTAAAGTATCTAACCTTTTCAAATGCAATTGCTGATTGATTTGCTATATGTTCAAGTAGCGGTATATATTCTTCAATGTTATTTATCACTTTGGTTTGGACGGTCATAACTCCAAAGACTTTGCCTCGGGACAACATCGGTGCACTTAGTAAATATCCCTCTTGGTTTGTCTCTTCAATGAAAAGATTGAAAGGCGCTGGAATATCCCTACCAGAGTATTTTACATATGTCGGCTTTTTATCATGGATCAAACTTACCCAAATTTGGTGTGATCGGACATTAAATCTATAGTTTGGATAAGAAATCATAACTCTTCTGCCGTGGATTGAATAAACATGCACAAGCCCTTTCAATTGTTCTGTCATCTCGTCGTAGATATTCACGAAAAATCCTTCAACAGGGAGTAACTGTATAATGTGATCATATATCGCCTTTGCGACATCGTCAATCGTCATAGCGGAGGAAAGTTCTGAGCTGAAACTTTGGAGAATTTTAAGTTCGTTTAAACTTTTTTGAAGCTTTTCTTCACCAATTTTTTTATCTGTGATGTCGTGCATTACCCCCTGAATGTATCTAATTGTGCCGTCCTCATCTTTTACCATCGTCCAGTAGATATTGACCCACCTTACTGTGCCATCTTTTTTTATTATCCTAAATTCTGAAACTCTTGGGACGGAGCCTGTTTTAAACGCTTGATAATTTTCCCTGAGAATGCGCCAATAATCTGATGGGTGGACAAGGTTTTTGATTTTAACTTGACCGTTGAGAAATTCATCAGCTGTATACCCAGTTATATGATAGCATGACGGAGTTACATAGATAAAATTATAATTTGCGTCAACTGCGAACACTACATCGCTTAATGCTTCAAGGATTGATTTTCCCAGCGATGTTAATTTCTCATTGCCCATGGGCATAGAAAATTAATTTTATTCGAGTTCAATTTACGAAATTATAGTTGAGTTATCAAATTTCTCATAGACGGTTTTTGTCAATTTCTGTTTATTTGTGTAAATTTTCAAAAAATTAAAAATCTTGCATCTGATGAGCAGGTTAATGGTAAGCGTTTCTGGGGTTAGAGGGATCGTCGGTGAAACTTTGAAGCCTTTTGAAATTGTAAAATTTGTTTCAGCCTTTGCCAAATTTTGCGATGGCGGTAAAATCATAATCGGTCGAGATACGAGGATTCATAGCCTGTTTATATCACATCTTGTTTCTGGAACGCTCCTTGCAATGGGATGTGATGTTGTTGACATAGGTGTTTGTCCAACCCCGACGCTTCAACTTGCAGTTGAACATTCGGATGCATCAGGTGGGATTATGATAACAGCCAGCCATAATCCTGCTGAATGGAATGGGTTAAAATTCGTCTCAGAGGAGGGAATTTTTCTAACACCAGAGCAACATAAAAAGTTTGTTGATTTAGTTGAAAAAAATTCGTTTAAATTTGCCGAATGGAATTCGGTCGGAAGATATATTCAGGATAGGTCTTTTATCGATAGGCATATTGATAAAATTTTTCAAATTGATTTTATTGATGTCGATAAAATAAGAGCGAGGAAATTTAAGGTTGTAGTTGATTGCATCAATGGCGCAGGTTCCGAGGCTGTTCCGAAGTTGTTGGAAATATTTGGGTGTGATGTAATAAAAATAAATTGTGATGGCAATGGTGTCTTCACGCATGAGCCAGAACCATTACCTGAAAATTTAACTGAGTTATGTGAGGCTGTAAAGCGTTATAATGCTGATTTGGGGATTGCAGTTGATCCAGATGCGGATCGTCTTGTTTTAGTTACTGAAAAAGGTGAAGCGTTCGGAGAGGAATATACGGTTGTTCAAGCGGTGAAAATTGTTCTCGAGAAAAAGAGCAAGTCAGATAGTAAAAGTGTTGTTGTTAATTTGTCTACAACGAAGGCGGTTGATGAAATAGCAAAAGTTTACAACGCAAAAGTTTACAGAAGCCCTGTTGGGGAGATAAATGTCGTTAGAAAAATGAAGGAAGTTGGAGCTGTAATTGGTGGGGAGGGTAGTGGTGGCGTTATATTTCCTGATGTGCATTATGGGAGGGATTCGCTTGTTGGGATAGCTTTAATTTTGCAAAACCTTATTGAATTTGGTGGGAGAATTTCGGAATTTAAAGAAACACTGCCGAAGTTTGAAATTTTTAAAACAAAGATTAACATTGAGAATGTAAATCCAGACGATGTTTTGGATAAGGTTAAAGAGGTTTACAAAGATGCGGGAATTAATACGGACGATGGGGTTAGGGTTGATTTTGGCGATAGTTGGATTCACATCCGTAAGTCGAACACTGAACCAATTTTGAGAATAATCGCTGAGGCGAGGACGAAAAAAGAGGCAGAAGAACTTGTTAAAGAATTGAGAACAAAACTTGGTTTGAAATGAAGATCAGAAATCTTTTCACTTTGTTATTCATTTTAATCGGTTTTAATTTGTTAAGTTTCTGCAAGGAAAAACCGAAGATGTTGTGGTTTGATGCAACTGCAAATTTTAAACGGTTGGGAAGTTATGATGGAATTGTGAATATCCTTGATAAATGTGTTGAAGTTGGAATTACGGATATAATTGTTGATGTTAAACCAATTTCAGGAGAAGTTTTATACGATAGCAAGTATGCCCCGAAGATGAAAACATGGGATGATTATACAAGACCTGACACATTTGATTTTGTCAACACCTTGATAAAGGAAGCAAGGAAAAGAGGACTCAAAATTCATATCGCTTTAAATGTGTTTTGTGAAGGTCATAACTATTACGACAGAGGTGTTGTTTACTGGAAGCATCCAGAATGGGCGACGATTATTTATACAAAAAATGGCTTCATCCCGATAACCCAGCAAAAGCATAAATATTCTGCGATGGTTAATCCAGCGCTTGAACAAGTTCAGGAGTATGAATTGAAGATAATCGAAGAAATCGTCAAAAGTTTTGATATTGATGGGATTGTCCTTGATAGGGTTAGGTATGATGGGATTTATGCTGATTTTAGCGATTCTTCAAGGGTAAAATTTGAGACATGGCTTGGGAGAAAAATTAAATTTCCAGATGATATTTTTAGAATTGAAGGTGATAGCATAGTAAGGGGAAAGTATTTCAAGGAATGGTTGAAGTGGAGAGCTTCCGTAATAAAAAGTTTTATTGAAAAAGCGAGGAATGTTGTTAAAAGGGCAAAGCCATCTATTTTGTTTGGGGATTATGTCGGTTCGTGGTATTTGTCTTATTATGAGCTCGGTGTTAACTGGGCAAGTGAAAAATTTAAACCGAAGTTTGATTGGGCGACTGATGATTACAATCAGACGGGATATGCGGAGTTGGTTGACTTTCTTTGCACGGGGCTTTACTTTTACGAGGTGACCAAAGAAGAGGTTGAATCAAAAGGTATGGTTGACGCTTCGAAATTAACTGAACCGGGGATGAAACCATCTAAGTCAGTGTGGTATTCGGTTGAGGGTTCGGCTGAAATTGTTAAGCAAGTAACTATGAATGCGGTTCCCGTCTATGGAAGTTTATATGTTGAGCAATATAAAGGTGAGCCGGAAAGATTTAAAAAGGCAATGGAGGTCGCACTTGAAAAAACAGATGGGCTTATGATTTTTGATTTGGTTCATATTGAAAATTATCAATTGTGGGATGTTTTAAAAGAAGTTTTGAAAAGTAAAAGTGGGGGAAGAAATTGATACTTGCCAAAGTCACCGGGACAATCGTGGCAACTCAAAAAAATGAAAATTTGAAACCCTATAAAATTTTGATAATTCAGCCAATTGATTTAAAGGGGAATTTCATTGGGAGGGATATGCTTGCCCTTGATATGGTTGACGCTGGAATTGGGGATACAGTTATTGCTCTCCAGGAGGGGAATTCAGCAAGGCAAATTCTTGGCAGGGATGATGTCCCCGTTCATACCCTTGTCGTCGCAGTTGTTGATGGAATTGAACTAAAAGAGGGGTAGCGGTGAACATTGATGTAAGGCATATTTTGCAATTGAGCACGATTCCAGGGATTGGGCCGGGGAGGATAAAAAATCTTGTGAATTATTTTAAGGAAACTGAGCTGATATTCAAGGCATCTCTTTCAGAACTTATGAAAGTCGAGGGGATAGATAAGGGGCTTGCGAAAAAAATCGTCGAGATGAGAAATCAAAATTCAAAGTTTGCCGATGAGCAACTTTTAAGGGCAGAGAAATTTAAAGCTAAGATCATAACACTTTGGGATTCGGAGTATCCAGAGCTTTTGAGAAAAATTTACGATCCACCTGTAGTTCTGTTTTTACGCGGGGATTTGACAGAGCAAGATAAGTATTCAATCGCAATCGTTGGGACGAGAACGCCGACAAATTACGGTAAGACGATGTGTGAAAAATTTGCGACTGAATTATCAAAGATGAATTTAACGATCGTAAGTGGCTTCGCGAGAGGAATTGATACGATTGCTCATGTTTCAGCGTTGAAATCAGGAGGTAGAACAATTGCTGTTCTTGGTTCAGGGGTTGATTACATTTACCCGCCTGAAAATAGAAAACTGGTTGATAGTGTAATATCAAATGGAGCGATAGTTTCGGAATTTCCAATGGGAACGAAGCCGGATGCGATGAACTTTCCGAGAAGGAATAGAATCATAAGTGGTATGTCAATCGGTGTTTTAATTATTGAAACAAGCAAAACAGGTGGTGCGATGATAACAGCAGAGTTTGCAAATGATCAAAATCGGGATGTCTTTGCTGTTCCGGGGAATATTGATAGTGTGAAAAGTCAAGGGACAAATTTTTTAATCAGGCAAAATAAAGCAAAGCTTGTGGAAAGCGTCGATGATATAATTGAGGAAATTCGTCCTTTTATTCAACCGGTTTTAAAATCAGAACCACCGAAACCGAAAGTTGAATTAAATGTCTTCGAGTCAAAAATTTTTGAAGTTTTGTCCACATCTGAACCGATGCATGTTGATAAAATTGCCGAGCTTACGGGTCTATCGGTGACCGATACGCTTGTTCACCTGTTGTCGCTTGAGTTTAAAGACCTTGTTAATCAGCTTCCAGGGAAGCTCTTTGTGAGAAGATTTTAAATTAAAACAACCTTCCCCCTACAATGGGGGAAGGTGAGGGGAGAGAAGGTGCGGGATCTATCTACCAGCATAATCTTGATCTTAATCTCATACCGAGTTTATTCCATTTATGAGGTTTAATTCCAAAATTTGGGTGCCCATAAAATTTCATCCCGAAGCCCAGATAACCGATTCTTTCTCTTAAAATTTTCCTTTGCTCTGGGGTCAATACCTGCTGAATGTTCAGCCAATGATTTGCCCTGTTCTTCGCCAATTCTTTCTGGTAGTTAGAGATTTCATCAATTTTTTTGTCAATCGCTGCCTTATCTAATTTTTCCGCAGAAAGCAATTCTTGAAGTTCAATTCTTGCTTTGTTTAATTTTCCAGCTATATCGGCTTGAGTTTTTCTAAATTCAAAGAATAAGGTTTGAAGTTTTGATTTTTGTTCATCCGTCAATTTGAGTTCGTCGTAGAGTCTTGGTATTCCCCTTTGCCAGGCATCGTCAGGTGGTACTCCAAATCTTGGTCCGAAAATTTGAGCAAAAATTGGGGATGCTATCAGGATCAAAATGAGTGTCGATAATATTATTTTTACTTTCATGGCTTTTTGCCTTTTTTATTTTTGGTTCATGTTTGTAATCTCACTAAATTAGATGTGATTTAAACCACAGAGGTTTAATCGTCCACCATGAAAATTTTTTACGCAAAGTATATTTTGCCAATAGCTTCAGAAATAATTGAGGATGGAGCTATTGTTGTAGATGGAAATAAAATTGTTGATTTTGGGAATCGAGAGGAAATTAATTCAAAGTTCAAGGATGTTGAAAGAAAATTTGACTTGAAAAATGCATTGATAATGCCCGGGTTCGTAAACGCTCATACTCATCTTGAGTTGTCAGGCATCAAAATTAAGGAAGTTAAAGACTTCAAAGACTGGCTTTATCAGGTTGTTGAAAAAAGAAGAAAGCTGTTTAATGTTGAGGGAGTATTTGGGAAGATAAAGTTGGTCAAAACTTTGTTGGAGAAGAGATGGAAAGGAGAGGTAGAGAAAAGGATCGGGGAAATGGTAAATTCGGGAACGGTCGCAGTTGGAGATGTTTCAAATACTGGGCGACTGATAACGATGCTTTTGAGAGTGCCGATGAAAGTTCAAATATTTATTGAGTTAATTTCGTTTGTTGAAGAAAGGGGGATAGAATTTTTTAACACTATAAAGGAACTTGTCGGCAATGTGAACAAGGTGGTGGAAAGACATAATTTGCAAAGGGAATTTAGAATTTCTTTGGCTCCGCATGCCCCGTATTCCGTTTCTGAGGCTTTGTTCAAGTTAATAAAAAATTTTAATGGAACTTCAAAAACAAGTGTGCATCTTGCGGAGGTAATTGACGAGGTTGAATTTATAAAAAATGGAACTGGTTTCTTTCGCACCTTCTTAATTCAAAGAAATGGATTTGATTATTCGTGGAACCCGCCGGGAGTATCCCCTGTTAAATATCTTGATAGGATCAATTTTTTAGACGAGAATACGCTTGCAGTTCATTGCGTAAATGTTGATGATGAGGATATTGAGATTTTGAGTGAAAGAAATGTCAGCGTTTGCACATGCCCCAGAAGTAACTTCTTTTTAAAAGTTGGGAAGGCACCCGTTAGAAAATTTCTTGATCACGGCATAAATGTTTGCATGGGAACTGACAGCATGGCGAGCAATAGAGATTTGAACATTTTAAATGAATTAAAGTTTGCGCGTGAATTTTACGAAAATGTAAGTGATGAGGAATTGTTGAAAATTGCAACTTTAAACGGAGCTAAAGCCCTTGGCTTTGATAATATCTGTGGCAGCATTGAAAGAGGAAAAGATTCTGATCTGATTTATTTTATCATTCCAAGTGATTTAAAGAAAAGCGAAATTTATAAATTTATTTTCCGCTCGAATATGTGCAGTAGACTGAGGTAGGATTTTTCCAAATTAGTTTCTTTGCAAGTAAAGAAAATGGGCAAGAAAGGAAATTAACAACTAAAGTAGAATTTGCTTTTAATATCTTGACAGGAAATCATGATTTTTTTAAATTTTGAAAAATTTAAAAACTGCAGGACTATGCAGAGAGAGAGAGAGAGAGAGAGAGAGAGAGAGAGAGAGAGATGAAGCAAAAACGAACCAACATAATTTTGTCTGCCAGTATTGTTTTTATTTTACTTTTTATTGCGGTGGTTATGTTTTATCTGCATGATAGGATTGAAAAGAAAACTGTAAAGGTAAGGGGTAACACCCAAATTTTGACCGCGAAACAAATTGTGAACTCATTCGAAGACTATTTCCAAGCAAGGGGGCGAGGTTTGAAGGTTTTATCATCGTTTGAGTCAATCAAGCGAAGAATCCGAAAGCAAATGGAGGATGATGTAAATTCTTATTATCGGTATTTAAAACAGGAGTATGTTAGTTCTATTTCTGTCTTTGATGAAAATGGCAGGATTATTTATTCAACATTGAGCGAAGCGATTGGTAAAGATTATAAAAATTCAAGGTTTTGGGAGAAATTGACAAGATCGGGGAAAGATAGCTTGATCCCAATAATTTCATTTGATACAAGCGGTGGGGTTTTATATAAAAAGCCACTTTCGCTTATCATTTTACCTGTTTATGATGGAAATAAGTTTTTAGGTGCAGTGGCTTATGCGATAGAGATTGATTCGCTTTTAAATTCCTTCATTAAAGTAGTAGATCCTGAACTTAAGCTTTACGATATTTGGATTATAACGCAAGATGAAGTTCTTGTTTTTCATTCCGCTCACCCTGAGATGATCTTGAGGCGGGCGCAACTTACAGATGAATCTTGTTTGAATTGTCACATTCCACAGGGAAAAAATCTTGGTCCATTTAGTTATATTGATTCAATAATTGCGAAGGAGTCTGGCATTATAAGATACAAGTTAAAAAATTATCCTGAGCAACTTGCTAGCTTTTCAAGTTTAAAGATTGCTGGGGAAAAACTGAAATTTGTTGTTTCATCACCATTGAAAGAAGTAACAGGAATCATTATATCTGATCTTCGCCTTATTTATGTACTCATCGTGTTGATTATTGTTGTTCTTTTAGTTTTTGCGTACCTATTTTTGGTGAATATGAGAGAGATAATCCGTGCGGAAGAGGAGAGAAAACAAAGGGAAGAGAAGGAGAAACTACAAAGGCTTTACACCTTGCTTTTCCAAAATTCAAATGATGGTGTGTATATCTTTGATTTGGAAGAGGGTAAGTTCATTGAGGCTAATAAAAAATTTCAAGAGATGTTTGGTTATACAGTGGACGAGCTTAGAAAAATTGATTTTATGCGATTGGTTGCTCCTGAGTCAAAAGCGATGATTGAGGAAAGAAAGCAAAAGATCAAAAAAGGTGTTCCAGTTCCATATAGATATACCTTTACGGCGCTTGCTAAAGACGGACGAAAAATTGAGCTTGAAGCAACTGTAAGCTATGTAAGATTTGGCGAGAAAATGTATGTTCTTGGAATTTATAGGGATATAAGTGAAACTTTAAGGCAAAAGGAACTTTACGAAAGTTTGTTTGAAAACTTGCCAGTTGGTGTTGTAATTCATCAAGATGGCAAAATAGTCAAGTGTAATAAAAAGGCTGTGGAGATGGGTGGGGGTAAGGATGAAAGTGATATAATTGGGAAACCTGTTCTTGATTTTGTTCATCCGGATTATAGAGAAATTGTGAAAGAAAGGATAGAAAGAATGATTGAGAGAGGTGAATTTGTTCCGCCAGTTGAAGAAAAATTCATACGGCTTGATGGCAGTATAATTGATGTTGAAGTCAGGGCTTCTAGGATTATGTGGGAAGGAAGACCCGCTGTTCAAGTTGTGGTTTTGGATGTTACCGAAGTAAAGCAACTTCAAAGAGAATTGGCAGAGCGGTATCAGAAAGAACAAGGGTTAAAGTTGAGATTAGAATCAATTTTGAATAATATTTCAGATGGGATTATGTTTCAAAATGATCAGGGTGTAATTGAATTTGTTAACGATGAATTTTGCAAGATTTTAGGATATAGTTCACCAGGCGAGCTGATTGGAAAAACATTTGTACAGTTTCTTGACGAGATCAAAGACTTGTTTAAGGATAAAGGTGAGATAGATAGAATCAAAAGTTATGTGGATAACAGGGAATTTGTGAAATATTCTGAAGCAAAATTGAAAAATGGTAAAATAATAGAAAGGGTTGGAATTCCTGTCTTTGAGCATGGGAAATATGTAGGGCGCATAAGCTTGCTTAGGGATATAACGGAAAGAAAGCAAAAGGAGAAACAAGTTTTGGAACTTCAAAGATTTGAGATTATTGGACAGCTTGCGAGTGGAATTGCACATGATTTTAACAATGTACTTGGGATTATAAATGGGATGCTTGAAATTATTAAAATGAAGACAACGGATAAAAACATTTTAAGTTATGTTGATTCAGCTCTTTCTGCTGTTCAAAGAGGTGGGGAGATATCAAAACGACTTTTACAATTTTCAAAGAAAAAGGTTGAAGAGTTTAACCCAATTTCAATTAGAAATCTCGTGCTTGATTGCGTGAAGATACTTGAACATACAACGCCAAAGAATATAGAGATAAAGACAAGCATTGATGAGGATTATATTATTCTGGGTTCTTACGGCGATTTGCAACAAGTGATTTTAAATCTTGCTTTGAATGCAAGGGATGCTATGCCAAAGGGTGGGAGGTTGACGATTACAGTTTCTTCTGTAGATAGAGATTTTGTTATGAAAAAATTTGGAAATGCGACTTCAGATACTTATGTTGTAATTGTTGTTTCAGATACGGGAGTTGGTATAAGCGATGAAATCAAAGAGAAAATTTTTGAACCGTTTTTCACAACGAAAGAGCCAGGTAAAGGGACGGGGCTCGGGCTTTCGATTGTTAAGAATATTGTTACCATTCATGGCGGTTTTGTTGATTTTGAAAGTTTGGTCGGCAAGGGAACATCTTTTTATGTTTATCTTCCAGTTCAAATTAGAGAGGAGAAAGTAGTTAAAATAAATCGGGGGGCGGAGAAAATGGTGGAAATTGGGCGTGGCTATAAGGTGCTTGTCATTGAGGATGAGGAGGGCTTGAGAACTATTATGAAAGATTATCTTGAAATGCTTGGGTTTACGGTAATTGGAGTTAGTGATGGTGAGCTTGGGATTCAAAAATTTGCAGAAAATCCAGATATAAAAATTGTTTTCGTTGATTATGGCTTGCCGAAGATTATGGGAGATGAGGTGATAAAGCAGATAAGCCAAATTTCAAAGGATGTAAAATTCGTTCTTGTAACTGGTTTTGTTGATATCGGGGATGAAGTTAAGAGCTCACTTCCGGAGGGGGTGAAATTTCTCAGAAAACCGTATACCCTGGCTCAGATTAAGGATATAATCGGTGAGGTTTTTGATAGTGGGGAATAAGTTGAATTTTAAGATTTTTGTTATTACATTTTCAGTAGAAGCACTTGGTAAGAAAAATTTTTGATGAAGCTATGTGTTTGAACATTTGGTATAATTGTTTGGGGTTCGTGGGGCGATCAATTTTTAACAAGAAGCACATACATAAACAAATTAAAGGGAGGGGTTAATTATGTCACAGGCACCAACAACACAACCAACCTATGTAAAGGGTCTGGAAAATGTAATAGCAAACCAGACTCGACTTTGTTTCATTGATGGTAAAAGAAGTAAACTTTTGTATCTTGGTTATGATATTGCAGATCTTGCTGAGCATTCTAACTTTGAGGAGGTTGCATTTCTTTTGTGGAATTATCGCCTCCCAAAGAAGAGTGAGTATGATGAATTTGTAAAGGCGATTCGTGCTGAGTATGAGATTCCCGATCAGCTTGTTACAGTTATGAAGCTTATGCCTAAGGATTCTGACCCTATGGATGTTTTGAGGACTTCGGTATCATTTCTTGGTTTATTCGACCCTGAGAGGAATGATAATTCACTTGAGGCGAATAGGAGGAAAGCTCTTCGTCTTACGGCGAAGTTTCCGACGATAGTTGCAGCTTGGGAACAGATAAGGAATGGCAAAGAACCTGTAAAGCCGAATAAAGAATTTAACATTGCGACCAATTTCCTTTACATGTTGAAGGGTGAAAAGCCGGATGAACTTTATGCAAAGATTATGGATGTTGCTTTGATTTTGCACGCGGAACATGAGATGAACGCATCGACATTTTCAGCGAGGGTGACGATTTCAACATTGACTGATATGTATTCGGCGGTTACATCTGCGATTGGGACATTGAAGGGACCTTTGCATGGTGGAGCGAACAGAGAAGTTATGAAGTATTTGCTTGAGATCGGTGATCTTTCGAAGGTTGATGATTTTGTGCAGAAAGCGATTGCAGAGAAGAAAAAACTTGAGGGATTTGGACACAGAGTTTATAAGTCAATGGATCCAAGGGCTTTGATATTGAAGAAATATTCGAAGATGCTTGGTGAAAAGCTTGGTAATACCAAGTGGTATGAGATGTCCGCAAGGATTGAAGAGCTTTGGGTAAAGGAATTTGGTGAGAAAGGTGTATGGCCCAATGTTGATTTCTACTCAGCATCGGTTTATTACTATATGGGAATTCCGCTTGATCTTTATACCCCGATTTTCGCGGTGAGTCGTATCACTGGGTGGACCGCACATATACTTGAACAGCTCGCGGATAACAGGATTTACAGACCAAGGGCTGAGTATGTTGGACCGATGGATCAGACCTATGTTCCAATTGATCAACGTTAAGCAAAGCGAGGGCGGGATAAAAATCCCGCCCTTTTTATTTTCTTGAAAACTCCGCCAACCTTTGACATACAATATCTTGAATCATATTTGCAACTGCCGTTGGGATAAGATAATTATTCGTGATCATCGAAAATGCGAGCATCTCTCCATCTTTCGTTTTAACATAGCCTGATAAGGCTCTTGCATATTGAACATAGCCAGTTTTTGCCCGCACATTCCCCTGTGCTCTTGTCTTTCTCATTCGTGTTTCAAGCGTCCCATCAACTCCGGCGATCGGCAATGAATCATAAAAATATGAAAAATATTCGTGTTTAAACATGTAGTTTAGAAGGGTTATAACCTGGAAAGGTGTGACAAGATTTAAACGCGATAGGCCGGAACCGTCATAAATGGAAATTAAATCTGGTGATATTCCAATTTGTGCGAGGGTATTTTTAACAACTTCAACTGATTTTTCAGTGGAACCTTCCCCGCCAAAAATTTTACCAAGAGTTCTAAAAACTTGTTCAGCGTAGAAATTTTGACTTCGTTTATTTATAACTTTTATGATCTCGCTCAGTGGAGGTGACTCGTAAGAGGCAAGAACTTTCATTTTTTCATAATCTGGTTTAAAAAATGTTTCATCAATGTCAACTGGCGAACCGGTGATTTTTATTCCTTTTGATTCGAGGACTTCTTTGAAAACGGTTGCGGTGTAAAGAGTTGGATTGTGGACGGTTATTGATTCTTTATATGGCTTAGATTTTAAGCTTATTTTTCCGAAGACATTGATTATATTTGTGCCCGGTGCTCTAAAGAAGTCAATTTTAGTTGAGCTATCAGGATGGACAGTTATTACTTGGTTTTTTATTTGAACATAGTTTGTGTTCGGGTTGATTTTGATTATAGCGGGATCGTTGATTCTCTTGCCGGGATAAATTTCAAAGTCAACGCAGTTATCGTTAAAAGAAAGGGCGCTGATGTGTGCAGAGTACCAATATGTTTCATCGTCCCATGCCCAACCAGTTCCCATATATTGGTCGTCAAAATAATTATCGTCGCCAACTATATTGCCGTAAATTTCGGATATTCCAAGTTTGAGCAAACTATCAGCCCAGTCTTTGAAGGTTTTGGTGACATCGCCATTTGTGAACCTACCTGAAATTGTTGGGTCACCACTTCCACGGATGAAAAGGTTGCCATATAATATTCCGCCTTTTATCTCGCCATCGGTATAAAGGTAAGTTTTATATTTGAAGTCAGGACCAAGTTTAAGTAAGGCAACGGCTGTAGTGAATAATTTCATGTTTGAGGCAGGGATGAAACTTTTATGTTCATTTAGCCGGTAGATATATTCGCCAGTTTCTAGTGATTGAACTATGACTCCCCAGTGGGCATTTGAAAAAGACGGGTCTTTAAAAATTTCGTTAAGTTCGTTTCTTAATTGATTTAGTGCGGTATCTTCATAATAGATGATTTCGTTGTCGGTAATTTTGCTCTCAGTTTCCGGTTTCGATTCAACTACTTTTTGAGCGGACGCACAGGAATAGAAATAAACAAGAATAGAGAAAAGAAGTAGCTTTTTGATCATAGAGTTTCAAGTTTTTTGTTTATTCAAGCCCAACCAATTTTTTTAACTTTTTTATCTCTTTTTCTGTGAGATATCTCCACTCTCCCCTTTTCATTCCACTGACGGTTATACCGCCAAAACTTACCCTGTGTAATTTTCTAACTTTGTATCCAAGGCGTTCAAACATTCTTCTTATCTGTCTGTATCTGCCTTCGTGAATTGTTATGCCAAGTTCTTTTTTATCACTATCTGGGAGTATATAGATATCGCAAGCTTCTGTTTTTCTTCCGTCAAGCATTATGCCACGTTTCAATTTCTCAATATCTTCTGGTTTTATCGGTTTATCTATTTCGACTTTATATGCTTTCTCAACTTTATATTTTGGATGCATAAGGCGATAGGCAAGTTCTCCATCATTTGTAAGCAAGAGAACACCAGTTGTATTTCTGTCGAGGCGTCCAACTGGGAAAATTCTTTGCTTGACCTTCACCAAATCAAGGACAGTTCTTCTACCTTTTTCATCCTTTACTGTTGTAATGCAGTCTTTCGGTTTGTTTAGAACGATGTAAACTAATTTTTCTTCAGGTTTTACTGGTTTTCCATCGACTGTAACTATATCTTTTTGTGGGTTTATCTTTACACCGAGTTGAGTTATAACCTTGCCATTTACCTCAACCCTTCCCTGTTGGATTAGCTCATCTGCTTTTCGCCTTGATGCGACGCCACACATCGCAAGGTACTTGTTTAGGCGTATAAGTTCATCACCCTTTTCTTCAGTTTTCTTCTGAATTTTCTCCTTCATCGTCCATCACCTCATTTCTCAAGTTAAGTTGGTCTTCGTAGTTTTCTTCCTTCATAATTTCATCAATTTCTGGTGGTTTTGGTAATTCGGATAAGCTTTTCAAGCCGAAATATTTGAGAAACTCTTTCGTTGTTCCGTATAGAAGTGGTCTTCCAATTGTTTCAGCCCTTCCGACGATTGTTATCAATTTTTTTTCAAGGAGCGTTTTAATTATATGGTCAACATTTACACCACGAATTGACTCGATTTCAGGTTTGCTTATGGGTTGTTTGTAAGCAATTATCGCAAGTGTTTCAAGGGCTGGTTGTGAGAGTTTTCTTTTATTTTTTTCTTTAAAAAGTCTTCCAACCCATTTTGCAAATTCTGGAAGCGTTGCGAATTGATAACCTTCAGCTATTTCTATGATTCTAAAAGCGGAACCTTGCTCGGCATATCTTTGATTTAATTCGGCAATTATATTCTTTATATCGTCTTCGCTTATCTTTCCTGTTTCGCCATTTGATGAGAATTTTTTAGCTGGTTCATTTATAATGTCTTTGATTTGCTTTGGGCTTAATGGGGTATCTGATGCGAAAATTATAGCTTCAACAATTGATTTTAAATTCTCCATTAACGATGGTTGAGATTTGTTTTAAATTGCGTTTGCATAGCTTTCCTGAGTATCTAAAGCCCTCTCTATGAAAATCTCCCCAAATGTTTCATTCTGTGAGATTTTAATTTTTTTAAGCTTTGCAAGCTCAAGAATTGCAAGAAAAGCGACGATGATTTTTAATTTTTCAGCGTAATCTCTTAAAATCTCGTTGAATGAGAAGCTATCTTTAAACTTCAACCTGTTAAGTATATTCTCCATTTCATCTTCAACTCTATAATTCTGGATCTCAATTTCCTGAAATTCTTTTTCTTTTGAACTTTCAAATGCTTTTTTAAATGCTGAAATTAGATCAAACAATGAGACATCTTTTAAAGACCCATATATTTCCTCTTCATCGTAGTAATCCCTCGCATCGTGTTTAAAGTATTGACGATAGTAAATTTTTCCTGCTTCATCTTCCATTTTTGAGAAGTCGTTGGCGAGTTCTTTAAATTTTTTGTATTCAAGCAATCGTTTTACCAATTCAGTCCTCGGGTCTTCCTCTTCTTCGTCAGTATCGGTTTCGGGCTTTGGGAGCAGCATTTTTGCTTTTATTTGCATAAGTGTTGATGCCATAACGATGAATTCGCTTGCGATTTCAAGGTCGAGCATTTGCATAAAGTGGATATATTCAAGGAAATCTTTGGTGATTTTTGAGATTGGAATGTCGTATATGTTAAGTTCATCTCTTTTGACAAAGAAGAGAAGAAGATCGAGCGGACCTTCGAAATATGGGAGTTTAACTTTGTATTTCATTTTTGAAGTAAATTAGTTTTCAACCGAGTTTCATAGCCTCGTGGACATCATGCATTGTTTTGCGCGCAACTTCGCGTGCTTTTTCTTCACCTGCTAATAAGATTTCTTTAACTTCTTTTACATTTGACTCAAAGTATGCTCTTTTTTCGTGTATTGGTTTTAAAAATTCGATTATTTTTTCCGAAACCTTCGCTTTGCATTCAACGCATCCGAGTTGACCTGACTCGCATCCCTTTCGTATTTCCGGGACTTCTTCGGGATTAAATTTTTTGTGATATGTAAAGACAAGGCAAATGTCGGGTCTTCCGGGGTCACCTTTGTAAATTTTTTGTGGATCCGTAAATGCTTTTTTCATTTTCTTCTTTATTTCTTCAGGTGGATCGGAGATTAAAATTGTGTTGCCGAGTGATTTGCTCATTCTTTTCCCATCAAGACCGGGTAACCTTGCAAATTCCGTCAAAAGTGGCTCCGGTTCAGGGAAAACGGGGGCATAAGTTTGATTAAATCGCCTTGCTATATCGCGGGTTATTTCAAGATGTGGTAATTGATCCTCACCTACAGGGACAAGTTCTCCTTTGTAGAGCAAAATATCAGCGGCTTGTAGAACGGGGTATCCAAGGTGACCATAAGATATGTTATCAAGTTGAAGATCCCGGACTTGCTCTTTCAATGTTGGATTTCTTTCAAGTCTTGATACAGTGATAAGCATTGAAAAGATCAGGTGCAATTCTGCGTGTTCTTTAATTTGTGATTGCCTGAAGACGGGACTTAAATTGGGGTCAACGCCTGAAGCAAGCCAATCGATCAACATTTCTATTGAATTTTGATAAATTTCTGATGTATCTAAATTTGTAGTTAATGCGTGGTAATCCGCTATGAGAAAAAAGCAGTTATGTTCTTTTTGAAGGTTGACCCAATTTTCAAGTACCCCGATGAATATCTCGTCCTTTCAACAATTCACTCTGCAAAAGGTCTTGAGTGGAACACAGTTTTTATAATTCACGCTCTCGATGGCATCTTCCCATCTTCACATTCAGCAAAAAATGACGACGAAATGGAAGAAGAAAGAAGATTGATGTATGTTGCCTGCACAAGAGCAAAGGAACACCTTTTCATCTGTTATCCTGTTGGAATTTACGATTCCCGAACGGGGTTCGTTTTAACAAAACCGTCCAGATTCATCGCAAACCTACCGGATAATCTCGTCGAATATTGGGTCATAGACGAGGAATGAATCTTTATAATTTCATTTTTGATTACTTTTTTCTAAATTTTTTAAAGTTTTTTAAAACAAAATCTCCATGCAAAATTGAGCGGAAAAGTTGTCCTAAGCGGAATGAGACCAACTGGAAAACTGCACTTGGGTCATCTTGTCG
>NZ_CZVS01000021.1:0-29079 GCF_001535985.1 Candidatus Kryptonium thompsonii
GGCTACCTCACACCACCAGTTGGTTTAAATCTCTTCATATCAAGTTTCAGATTTGAAAAGCCCATAATTAAAATCTACCTAGCGACATTACCGTTTATCTTGATACTTTTTATCGGGCTCCTGTTAATAACCTACATCCCGGAGATATCCCTGCTTTTGGTGAGAAGATAAACTTCACTTTATCAAAACCATCTTTTTGCTATCTTGAAATTCACCTGCCTTAACTCTGTAAATGTAAACTCCGCTTGGAAGCTCATCCGCTTTAAATTTGACTATTCTTACACCCGGTTCAAATCTTTCGCCTTGAACCAGTGTTTTTACTTTTCTACCGAGCAAATCAAAAACTTCAATCGTGACACTCGCTGGCTTAGGCAAGGCAAATTTTATATTTGTTTCAATATTAAACGGATTTGGATAATTTTGATATAAAACGAACTTATCCGGGATCAGATTATTACTACCCGAATCAGTTATAATTTGAAGCCACCTTTCCCTCGCTCTCAAAACAGCTTTTCTTAAAACCTGCACACTATCCCCGCAAACAATCGCAAAACCAAGTTTCAATGTATCGTTATTTTTCAGCAATTGACTTCCACCAGAAATCACCACAGATACATCGCCAGCTCCTGCTGAATTTCTTTTAACACCTTTAAAACTCAACGCCTCCCATTTTTCATCCTTTGTGAAACCATCATATATCCCCCACAGATCATCCCCAGCGTTGTTTATAAACCATATTCCTTGTTCACTCCCGCCAACAAGTGCAATGCCAGTAACCGTTTTTTCACCAGCTGTATCAACATCATACACATAAACAAAGTCCCCAACTGCATCATAAGCAGCTACATTCTCATAAGCACTTCCAAGGTCAAAGTCAAGAAATAAACCAGCCCTGAAATTTTGATAATCCCTTCCAGATTTGTTTACTATCGAATACTTCAACAACACAAAATTCATGTCATCAAAAGTTTGATCAAAAGCAAAACTATTAAGTAAAACCTCAATCCCAATTCTATTTTGGGTTGGTGCCAATGAATCGGTAAAAATTGAGAAGCCATCCTGCGCTGAAATCTCCCCAGGCGTTATAAGGTAAAAGGAAGTCTTTCCAGAGAAATCTCTATTCTGCTTCTGCCCCGTTTCATCCCTTGCCACATCGACAATTTTAGAATTACTAACTCCAGCCATAAAAGCACCTTCAAAAAGTAGATTATTTCCACCACGATAAGTTAAACCTTTCCCTTGTGTGTTGTGTGGATAATCATTAAAAGCAAGATTCCCTCTGCTTGTTATAGTCAAAGTTATAAAGTTAGCATTATGCTCCCTAAATGTAGGTCTAACAAAGACTTTGAAATACATGAAATCGGAATATGAGCCAGAAGAAATTTTAACAACAAACTTTACAGTATAATTTTCTGGGGTATTGGGCAAAATTTGAAATTTAAATGGTTCGTCTAAATTACTTTTACTCTGCAAAGTACCAAGAGAACCAATTGTAAAAGTCCCATTTATTATTTGAACATAAGAGTCGGAAGTTTCAAGTCGTGCAATAAGATTTGAAGCTGGCTCAAGATAGTTTTTAAAAATTCCCCTAATCTGAACCACTTCACCAGGATCAATGGCACCATCTTTATTTCCAAGCGAATCATCTATCACGAAATCTTCAAATCTAACCGCTGGGGAACTAACCGTCAAAGCCCTGTAAGCATTAACACGACCATAACCAAGCTGATAACGATAACTTGGGTTTTTATCATCTATTGGGTCAGCTGTAACTCTTATCTTTTCAGCAACTTGATCGGGAGTTAAGTTGGGAAATTTAGCCCTGACAAGTCCAGCAATTCCAGCAACAAGGGGACTCGCCATCGATGTCCCAGTCAAAGTTGTGTAAGTGTCGTTATACCAAGTATTGAAGATCCCACCATCGACAACAAAAACTCCACCAGGAGCACTCACATCGACTGTTTCACCAAAGTTTGAATACCCAGCTTTAATATCATTTGAATCAACAGAAGCAACGCTTAAAACATGTTTATACCCAGATGGAGAATGAAACTCATCACTCCTACTATTTCCCGCAGCTGCTACAACAAGCGCACCTTTTGAAGTGGCATAATTTATTATCTCCTGCTCAAACCTCGATCCCCCACCACCTCCCCAACTGCAATTTATAACTTTCGCACCATTGTCAACTGCGTAAACGATACCCTCATACCCATAATAAATTAAATTGTCCGAATCATCATCAATAGAAACCTTAACAGCCATAATTTTACACTTAAAACCAACGCCTGCAACACCTATTCCATTATTCGTCACAGCAGAAGCAATGCCCGCAACATGAGTGCCATGGACAGGCTTCTTCTCGCTCGGATCATTATCCTGTTTTGATCTTTGATTATTGAAGTTATCTTTTCCACCAAAATCCCAACCAACGAAATCATCTATATAACCATTACCATCATCATCAACCCCATTGCCTGGAATTTCCCGCCAATTTCGCCATATATTTCCCGCAAGATCTGGGTGATCAAGGTCAACACCTGTATCAGCAATTCCAATTACGATGTTAGTGTCACCTTGGGACAAATCCCATGCGAGAGGTATCTCGACTTTCCTGAGATACCATTGCTTGGTCTCAAAATACGGATCATTTGGAATAAAATTGGGTCTATAAATGTAATGTGGTTCTGCGTATTCAACGCTCTTAAGTTGCGATAATTTTGAAACGACAAAATCAACACTCATCATCTCTGGAAAACGAACAATGTAGAATAAACTTAAATCGGGCTCTCCTCTTTTTAAAAAACGAGCATCATGAGTTGGAAACATCTTCTCGACTGAGCTTACCCCAAGTTTGGTTGAGATATCGGTAAACTCATCTATTTCAACCTTGTTCAAAGCGAGACGATGTTTATACTCTGGCTTGAACTTAACAATTGCGATTCCAGGGATGAACAAGCGCTCTTCATCGTTGGGTTGATAATAAAGTTTATTTATCGTAAGCCCAACGAGATCAAAGTCATTACCACTATGATAAAAAACAGGCGTAACTAAAATCACAAATAAACAGACAAGAAACAACAAAATTATTCGCATAACTAAATCTAAACTTTTTTAAAAAATCTAAACTCCTTGCTCCACCGTAGTTTAAAGAAGCAATATCGTTTTAAAATTAAGGTTTAGAATGAAAAGCCAAAGCCAGCCGAAAGAACATTTACACTGCCAATGGAATAATCAACATTTAAATCGAAAATCGCAAACCCCAATTTGAACCCAGCAGTTGCCCTGAAATTATTTTTGCCCTTCAAGCTAAAACTTATCGTCTTAATTATATCAGCAATAGGAATAGGCGGTTTATATGAATAGTTTATATCTGCTGAAAATGTTTCGTATCCAACGCCCCCGTAAAGCGTAAAGAAAACGAAACTTTTACTCGCATGAACATTTACATTCAAAGCGGTCGCTTTAAGATAATTTCCGATTTTTAACTGCTGATATACACCTTGAATTGCAACATTTATCGGAAACATTGGGATATATTGACTTATGCTATGCCCAAGCCCAATGCCAAGTAAATCTACACTTCCGACATCGTCATTGATTTTAATTGATGGAACAAATCTAACGAGAAGCTCAGAATTCATAGTTGACAAACTTACTTGTGGAACAGCAAGTGGAACGAGTTTTAAACCAATCCCACCAGGTAATTTAACACTATCTGGAAAATTTCCATACTTTGTTTTTGCTCCACCGTCTTTATCGCCAAAAACCGTTGCAGTTTCAACCCTTGAAGGGTTATAATCCGAGCCAAGCTCAGCTGTAAATTTTTTCATCGATGATGGAACAAAAACAGCCATCCCTTTAACGCCAACATAAAACCCCAAAAATTTACTCATTGACGCTGTGTGATAAAGCCCAGAGTTTAAATTTGCTCCCATCACATCAACGAGCGGTTGAATATAACCTTTAGCAGCGGACTCCGGGAAACTTCCAAGATTTTTATCGACTTGTGAAAAAGCAACGATTGGCGAAACTAAAAAAACTCCAATTAGTATAGTTAACCACCTCATTTTTACCTCCATAATTAAGTTTTTAAAGTTTTAACTTACTCTTTCAAGAACGAAATCAGCAAGTTTGAGCAAAGATGCTTTCGCCAGTGAATCCGAAAAATCAGATATTAAAGATTTCGCCCTCTCAAGATACTCTTCAGCAACTTTTAAAGTGTAGTCAATGCCTCCATAACTTTTAACAAAGTCAATCACATAAAAAATATCTTTGTTTCTCGGATTATTTTTTATGATCTTCATCACACGACGGGATTCCTTACGAGATGAGTTTTTCAAAGCGTAGATTAACGGCAGTGTTATTTTCCCATCCCTTATATCCGAAGCGACAGGCTTGCCAGTGATGCTGGTTTCCCCCATATAATCAAGCAAATCATCACGCAATTGAAAAGCAATCCCAAGATTCTCGCCAAAATTTTTAAGTTTATACAACACAACCTCATCATCCGTTGTGCTTGCTGCACCAAGCTCACAACATGCTGAAATTAAAGAAGCCGTTTTATCCGAAATTATCCTAAAGTATACTTCCTCATCAATGTCATTTGATCTGGAAGTTTGAATCTCAAGTAGTTCCCCCTCGCTCATCCTTCGCACCGCCTCGCTTGTTATATGGAGAAATCTATACTCCTTATGCTTCAACGACAAAAGCAAGCCTTGGGCAAGAAAAAAATCGCCAACAAGAACAGCAACTTTATTCCCCCAAATTGAATTTAACGATGGAAAACCACGCCTCATATCTGACTCATCAACGACATCATCATGAATAAGCGTTGCGGTGTGAAGAAGCTCAACAAGAGTAGCTGCATGAAAAGTGGATTCATTTATATCCCCAACAAGCTTCGCACTTAAAAAGACAAGTGTTGGTCTTATCCTCTTGCCCTTTTGCCTTAAAATATAGTGGGAGATTATGTTAAGAAGTTTAACCTTTGAAAACATCATTTTTTTAAAAAAACGCTCAAATTCCAGCAATTCCGTCTTTATAGGCTGTATTATCTCGGTTAAATTCACAACTTACACTGTTTTTGTTTTAAAATTTTGGTTTTTTACCCGTGAGCTGAACGACAAATATGCTAAGCTCATAAAGTAAGTAAAGGGGAATCGCAAGTGTCGCTTGACTTGCGATGTCAGGTCCAGGGGTTAAAACAGCAGCTATTATCAAAATCACAACGATGGCATGCTTTCTATAATGTCTCATAAAAGCAGGGGTTAAAATGCCGATCCTACCCAGAAAAAATGAAAGCATCGGAAGTTCAAACACAATCCCAGAAGCAAGTATAAGACCGATAACAAAACTCATATATTCGTTTATAGCAATTATATTTTGAATTTCTTTACTACCGAAACCAGCAAAAAATTTCAAAGAAACAGGAAGAAGAATAAAATAAGCAAAAACTATCCCAGCAAAAAAACATAAAGAAGAAAAAGCTACTATCCATAGAACATACTTCTTCTCACGGGGCAATAAACCAGGCTCAACGAATTTCCAAAACTGATAAAGTGTAAATGGCAAACTTAAAACAAATCCAGAAATGACAACAACCTGCATATAAAGCATAAATTGACCATACGGTTTGAGATTTTGAAGCTCAAACCCTGCCCTTTTGGCTGGCACAATTAAAATCCCATTGACTATGACATCGCTAAAAAAAGCGCAAACTATAACTCCGACCACAATCCCAAGCAGCGACTTTATAATCCTCGCCCTTAACTCTTCGAGATGCTCCCAAAATGTCATCTCTTTCTCAGAAATCTCAGAATCTCCCCGAAGATTCACATTTTTTACATCAACCTCGCTCATGAAATAGAATCGTCTTTCATTAAAAATTTTTTGATAAGTTAAGCAATTAAAGGGTTAAAATCAACTTTAAAAACTTTCAAAATTAAACCTAAACCACCCATTATTTCAAACTTCACAAACCTGCTTGAGAAGTACAGCTAATTTTGTTAATTTAAAACTATGCCGATAATACATGCGAAAATAAATTAAGATGAAAAAATGGAACCAATAAGAGTTGCATTCTTGTGGCACCAACATCAACCTTACTACAAAGAAAATGGTGAATATCTTCTGCCGTGGGTTAGATTTCACGGCGTTAAAGATTACTGGGACATGGTGCGAATACTTGACGATTATCCCAAAATAAAACAAACTTTTAACCTCGCCCCCTCTCTTATACTTCAAATTATGGATTATGTCAACAACAAAGCAGAAGATAAAATCCTTAAGCTTACGCGAAAAAAAGCCGAAGACCTAACCGAAGACGACAAATTTGAAATTTTAAAAAATTTTTTCATGGCGAATTTTGATAGAATGATAAAACCATATCCAAGGTATCTTGAGCTTTTCAACAAACGTGGTGGCTTTTCATACAGCAATGAAAAATTCGAAGAAGTAAGTCTTAACTTCACACAACAGGATTGGCTCGATCTTCAGGTTTGGTATAACCTTGTCTGGGTTGGAGAATATAGCAAGTATGATGAGCCGTTTAAAAAACTTTTTGAAAAAGGGAAAAATTTTACAGAAGAAGAAAAGCAAATCTTAATTAAAGGTCACTATGAAATTTTATCAAGGATAATTCCAAAACACATCGAGGCTCAAGAGCGAGGACAAATTGAAGTTAGCATAAGCCCATTTTATCATCCCATTTTGCCCTTGCTTTGCGATAGCTCCGTGGCTAAAATTTCATCTCCAAACATAAAACTACCAACCCGAAAATTTACACATCCCGAAGACGCTGACGCACAAATAAAAAAAGCAATTGAACTCTACACCGAAATCTTTGGAGAAAATCCAAACGGAATGTGGCCAAGTGAAGGAGCTATAAGCGAGGAAGTTATAAGCCTCATGGTTGAAAACAAAATCAAATGGACTGCTTCAGATGAAGAAGTTTTGCTAAAATCCCTCGCCATAGGAGAAAGTGACATAAAAGACAACAGTCGAATCAAAATTTATAAACCATATAGATTTAAAACCCCCTTCGGTGAAATTAAAATTGTTTTTAGGGACAGAATCCTTTCAGACTTAATTGGATTTGTGTATTCAAGCTGGGGTCCCGATGATTCAGCCCATGATCTTGTCAATAGAATTTTAAGAATTCGGGATGAAATAATTAAAAACGAGGGTGAAGAAGCACTAAGATATTCACTTGTCAGCATAATCTTAGATGGGGAAAATTGTTGGGAGTATTACCAAAGCGATGGCAAAGATTTCTTGAGGACACTCTACTGGCTTATTTCAAACGATGAGCGAATTGAAACAATAAGATTAAACGATTTCCTTTCGAACACAAAGACGAACGATTTAAAAAACATCTACCCGGGTTCATGGATAAATGCTAACTTCAACATTTGGATAGGTCATGAGGAAGATAACAGAGCGTGGGATTTGTTAAAACAAACGCGCGATTTTCTTGTTCGCGAAAGTTTAAGTGGCAAACATAGCGAGGATAAAATCAAAAAGGCATGGGAAGAGATTTATATTGCCGAGGGAAGCGATTGGTGCTGGTGGTTTGGGGACGAACATGTAACAGCACAAGCTGATGAATTTGATCTGCTATTTAGAAAACACTTGATAAGGGTTTACGAGCTACTCGACGCTGAGCCACCGGTTGAACTTTTACATCCGATCAAGCGCAAATTTGTCAAATTCTTCGTTGTTGAACCTAAAAAGTTTATTTACCCAATAATAGATGGCTCAAGGACACGGAATTTTGAATGGGAAGGCGCGGGCTACTATGATACCGCTCAAATAGGAACAGCGATGCATCAAGTATCAGCAATGGTGAAGAGAATTTACTTTGGTTTCAATGAAGAAAAATTTTTCATCAGGGTTGCTACATCAAGGAATTTAACTGAAAAACATAGGATTGAAATTCACTTCATCGAACCGTGCGAGACGAGAATTGAGTTTAATCATGAAGGCTTCTCGGTAAAGAAAATTGGGAAAAGAGAAAAGCAAGGAATTTTTGAGATAAAGTATGCTTTCGAAGAGATATTTGAATTTGCAATAAGCAGAAAAACATTATGTGCAAGTGATGAAATTTCAAAGATTAAATTCCATATCCATGTCTATGAAGACCATAAAGCAATTGAGAGATGGCCCAGAGATGAATCTATTGTGGTAAGTTTAAAAAACAAAACCCGGTGATGGGCAGGCACCCCTGCGTCACACGAGATTAGTTGCCTACCGTTGCTCCCTTCCGGGCCTGGCGGGGTTCAGCACAATCCCGTTGCGCAGGACCTTACCCAAACACCGGGAAAACACTCAGTGCCCGGGACCGGACTCGAACCGGTACGTCCCTTTCGGGACACAGGATTTTAAGTCCTGTGCGTCTACCATTTCCGCCACCCGGGCACCAAAATCTTTTAAAAATTAA
This sequence comes from Candidatus Kryptonium thompsonii, assembly GCF_001535985.1. Lineage (NCBI taxonomy): Bacteria > Pseudomonadati > Candidatus Kryptoniota > Candidatus Kryptonium > Candidatus Kryptonium thompsonii. The sequence goes on from NZ_CZVS01000021.1 coordinate 8,441, forward strand.
AAAAATGCGACATCAAAACAAAATTTTTTACTTTCCTACCTTACGTTGTGACTTCCAAACCTCATAATTTTTCCTTATATCCTGTAAAACCTCAAGATCAATCATATCATCATCTCTTATTCTAACATCATAGTTTTCCCAGCCCATAAAATTTTGTAAAGATTTTTTCGTCTTTTCATCAAAAATGCCATTAACTGGTCCATCATAAAAACCGCGGTCTTTCATTATCTGCTGTAATTCCCTACATATTTTGTCATCTATCTTTACAAGATTCTTCGGATCGCTTTTGAAAAAGTAAAGTTTGTGAAGTTGATAAAGTCTTTGAAGTTCCTCCAACGGCTTCGGGTGATCATAAATGCTGATGTCAATGTAATTATCCATTGTGCTATCATACCCAGCTCCTTTCTTAACAACTAAAAGTGCGGCTGATTGTTCCCCACGCTTATCCCCCCCTGCTTTTCCACCCGCAACAAGTGCTGCAACGAGTCTATCAGCAAGGTTTCCCTTAGTTTCCTCGAATGTCTTCGCCATAGCTTCAACGGTCCTTTGATCAACAAGTATGTTCCCTTGTACAGCGTAATATTTCCCAACTATAATCTGTCCTTTACCGCCATATTTTTTCTCATTCCCATATCCGACAATTCCTCCAGCCCAATCAAAACATTCTCTCCCAGTCCAACTTGCAGCATTACCTTTAAAATCTACAATTCCAACCTGTCTTATCTCCCTCTGTGGATCATTCTGCAAAAGAATTTGCAGTGCTTGTTCAGCTGTTGCACCATTCTCAAGAAGTGCAAGTCCAACAGGACCATATCCAACATTCGCAAAACTTTGCGTGGCAATTGCTCCAACATTTGCCTTTGCCCATGGAACGATTGGCCTAACATTTGGAAATTTCGATTGAACAGCCACACCAGCTTCGTTTGCCACTGGGTCAAACGCCACAATTGAAAATGTTGCGCTTATCTTCGGCTCAATAAATTCGGATGAAAAATTAACAAATAGCAGAACAAAAAGTGAGATCACAAAAATTAAAATTAACCTCATTTTAGCAACCTCCTTTTGTTTAAAAAATTTTAAAAACTGGAAAGATCGCGGTGCCATTCTCGTTTATCTCACGAATCAAAAAATCATCAAAGAAATTCCAATTAACGAAACCATCATCACTTTCAGGCTCAAGAAGATAAAAAATCAAATTTACCTTCGGCTGCCTAGTTGAAACATAATAATAACTACCCTCAATCTCAACATCCCTAGTTTCATAATGCCCAAATAACCTCGCCTCATTATGACCTTGGAATTTTCGCTCCGAATGTTTTAAACTATCAACGACGAAAACTTCAGCAACTCCTCTGAAGCTATCTTTCACATGCTCAACTCTTATCCCATGTTCAATGAGCTTTTCTGCAATGTTTTTAAATTTACCGCTGAAGACATATGCGATTGGAACTTTCCTTTTCTCGGTTATTTTGAACTCGCCAAAATTTTTTATTTCAAAAATCTCAAGCTTATCGCTTACCTTTCTTTTTTTCTCGCCAGTCAACGTATCAACATACTCAATCACTCTATAACCATAGATTTTTTCTAACTTGTCAAACTCCTTTATCTGAAATCTTATCCCAAGTGAATCAACGCCACCGGAAAGTGCAAGCTCATCCGCTTCCTTAATCAAGTTAAGCATTTCCTCCCGATTTGCTACCACAAATCTTAAAATTTCTTCAATAAATTTTTCAGTTGCATCGATCCTTGTCTTAAAATCTGCATAAACATACGCTTCACTCAAAATCGCAAAACGATTTATCAAACCAACATAATTTGTTCCAAACCTTGGCCTGTGATCAAAAGTTATCCAACCCTTTGATGGATCCAACGGATCAATGAAGTTTCCATAATAGTAAATTCGATATCCGTACTTTCTCCACATTTTATCAGTTACCTCGGCAAACAACTTATCTTTTACAAAAGATGTGATCTTAGAATTTCCATTTGGATTTAAACCCGTTGCATAGGTCAAGACATATCCATGATACGAACCATCTGTAGTATGACAATCGATTACGAGATGGGGATTCCACTTATTGATTACATCTTCAATGAGAGCTTTTATCTCCGGTGTTTCAAGTTTTGTGAAATCACGATTTAAATCGAGTCCTTGTGAATTTTCCCTTACCCCAACCCCAAACTCTGGGCCATTTTGGTGTGGTCTATTTTCTCTACTTATCTTTTCATTTCCATCTGCATTCAAAATCGGAACTGCAAGAACTACAATTTTATCGAGCATCTTTTTAAACTCATCGTTAATGTGAAATTTTCTTAACAAATGTAAAATCGCCTCCTTACCTTCAACCTCACCGCCGTGTATGTTCCCAATTATCAAAACTACAAACTTCCCCCTAACGCTTTCATCTTCAGGTTTTGAAACTTTTGGTTTCGAAAGAATCACCAAGGGCAAATCCCTACCCTCATAACTTTTGCCAAACATACTCAAAGTTGCTATTGAACTTGACCTCGTGATTTGCTCAACAAAATTAATTACATCAGAATATGTCGATGTCTGCTTGTAGTCGGTTATCTCAGGCCGTGACTTTGGAAATTTCTCGGGATTAAAAATCCAAAATAGAGATAAAATTAACAACACCAGCATATTTTCACTTTTGCCTTATTATATATTCGAGACCTTCTGGACTAACGCTTATAAGATTAAAATACTCAGGTAAAATTATCCTCGGTCTTACGAGTCCCGTTTTATCGTTAACAACATCTCGATAACTCACTAAAGCCTTTATCGTCGTATTTATATTCGCCTCCGCCGAAACAAGCTTCGACAAAGTCCCTCTGACAACAACCCTGATATCAGGTGGGAAAAGTATAACTTCTTTATCTGGTGGAATTTCAGTCACTTCCACAGGGATAGTAAATTCACGCTCTGCAACTTGTTCAACTAAAAATTTTACCCGAACAGAATTGTGACTTAACTTGAGCAATCTCTCGTTTGGATTTAAAAGTTCAATATTCGTTTCAGTCTCTTGTCCTAATTTTTCAATCAAAAGTTTTTTAGTAGATATGCTTTCAATACTTGACACTATAGATTCAGCTCCTGAGATTGTAACGCTATCGGGGAAAACTCTTGGTGGATATGCAAAGTCACTATTGTTATCTTTAATTTCATGTAAAAATACAACTGGCACCTTCTTCTCAACCTTGCGATCAAATTCAAGTTTCAAAGATTCTGGCTCAACCTGAATTAAGTAAACATCGCTTGGAAGTGAAATATGAACTCGGCGATCATTCAGCAAGTTAACTTGAAGTCTCCAGCCCACATTAGAAAGATCAATTGTTACATATGGTCGAGAAAAAAAATAAAAGGGCAGGATTTTCCACCCCTGCCCCTTTACTTTCAAATTCACAAATTCAGGATAATCAACTTTAATGGCTTTTTCAGACTGAAGATTTTTTATTATTATCTTCGCTTTGAAATTTTCCTCGTATTCGCCGTTAAGATTCACAGCAAACCAAAGAAAAAAAGCAAACAAAGTTGCAACAATAAATGAAACATACCTCTTCATTTAAGCTCAACCAAACTTCGCTTTGATAATTTTTTCAATTAATTCTTCCTTGGTCGCCTTTGAGATTTCTCTTCCCGTAAGTCCAACTTCTTTAATTTTTCTCGCCATTGAACGAAGTTTCATAACGCTCAAACTTTCAAGGTATGAACGAAGTTCATCTGGAGACTTTGCTTCATATAATTCATCGGGATCAGCTTGCAATTTTCCAGGCACGATCTCAAATGGTTTTTCAGGATAAATTAACATCTCAAGATCATCAATTGGTCTCGGTATCACATGAACTGAGACAAGCTCCCCAACCCTTTGAGCAGCTGCAGCACCTGCGTCAACAGCTGCCTTAACAGCTGCCACTTCTCCAATTATCTTAATCGTCACATAGCCACCCCCAATATACTCTTTCCCAACAAGCTTAACATTTGCAGCTTTGCAAGCTGCATCGGCTGCCTCAATTGCAGCCACAAGCCCTCTTGTTTCTATCATTCCAAGGGCATACTCAATCATAATTTAAAACCCAAGTTAAGTTTTTTAAATTTATTTTCCTTCGGGTCGCTTTGGGAGAATAAGCTCAACATCAGCATGGGGTCTTGGTATCACATGAACTGAGACAAGTTCACCAACTCTTTGAGCAGCTGCTGCACCCGCATCAACAGCTGCCTTAACAGCACCAACATCACCCCGTACCATAACCGTTACATAACCACCACCTATAACCTCTTTTCCAATTAAAGTAACTTTAGCAGCTTTACACATAGCATCAGCTGCTTCGATTGCACCCACTAAACCCTTAGTTTCAATCATTCCAAGTGCATCAAGTGTTTCTGCCATTTTACAATTACCGTATTTTGTTTTTGTTTAAGCATCTGAAAAAATATAATCAGTTGTTTTAAAATTATCAAGTAAGATGTTGACCCATCCACATACCCCCTATTGGAAAGTTAAAATTATCACGATGGTTCAAAATTTTTATCAATCTTCAAAACCTTTGGAAAATCTTTTTTCTTCAAACTCGCCACCAAACTCATATGGTATTGCGTATCCATACCAATCCAACTTGGACTTCTTTATAAGTGAAAGAACATGCTTTTTTATCCTTTTTCGCACTTCAATTATACCCTCAGCCTTCTCAAAAGCTGTTGGCAAAGGTTCACCAGGAAAGAGAAACTTCAACATTGCAACGATCATTTTTTCATCCTGTCCAAGCATGGCAAGAACATTTTTCAGTTTTTTTCGTACTTAATTTACAAACAAACTCAAAACAAGGCAAATTTAAAAATCAAAAATGAACACTCAGCAATAGACAAATTTGTTTTTTACTCTCAATTTTTTTATTATTATTTTTGATAAAATTTTGATGTCAAAAGCGAATATGTTAAAGAAGAGCAAAATTCAGACTTTCACCCCTGAACTCGTTTTGGAAGGGAACAACAAAAAGTTTTATACTTCTGAAGAAGAGAATTGCTTGATAATGAAATTCAAAGATTCCATTGTTTTAAGAAACGGAACTGTTTTCAAAATGAAAGGACACGGTGAACTGCGAAATAAAATCTCCACAATTTTATTTGAATACCTTCGAAATTTTAATCTACTTACTCACTACATAAAGCCCATTGACGAAACATCTATGCTTGTCAGAAAACTTAACATGATCCCCATAAAGGTCGTTGTAAGAAATATAGCAGCTGGAAACTTTTGCGATAGATTTGGGATTGAAAAGGGCACACTACTTGATCAGCCAGTCATTGAACTCTACTACAAAAATAACAGTGCACAATATCCTTTCGTAAATGAATATCATATTTACGCTCTGCACATCTCAACGCCTGAAGAAATAGCAATGATAACACGAACCGCATCAAAGATAAATGCAATTTTGAGATCATTCTTTGAGCGAAGAAATTTAAAATTTGTCGACGCAAGATTTGAATTTGGAATACTTGGAGACGACATTGTGCTCGGAGATGAAATATCTCCAAGAACATGCAGAATTTGGGATGGGGAAACAAACGAACCATTAGATTTTGAAAGGGTTCGCTTAAATATGGGCAATATCCGTGAAAGCTATATGGAAATTTTAAGGCGAATCTCAATTTAATGGGGAACGAAATTTGATAGCTAAATACGGAATTTCTACAGTCGCATGGATAATTGCATTCTCCATAGCCCTATTAATAATTTCACTTTTAATTAAACCAGTTGCGCTGAAAGCAGTAACATTTTTGCTTGCCATACTTATAAGTGGATTTACACTTTTCTTTTTTAGAGATCCAGAGAGAAAAACACCAAACGGTGATGATCTTGTAATTTCGCCAGCTGATGGAAAAGTATTCTTGATACGAGAATTATTTGAAAACGAGTTCATCCTTGACGACGCAATTCAAATTAGCATTTTTATGTCTCCACTAAATGTTCATGTCAATAGGATTCCTATAAGTGGAGAGGTAAAATTTTTAAAGTACATTCCTGGCAAATATATTGTTGCATTTGAAGAAAAATCTTCCGAAAATAATGAGAGAAAGATAATTGGAATAGAAACAGGCGACGGACTAAAAATTATGGTCAAACAAATTGCTGGATTTATAGCAAGGAGAATTGTATGCGAGGTTAAAAAAGGAGACAAGGTTAAAACTGGACAAAGATATGGTATGATTAAATTTGGCTCAAGAGTTGACGTCATTATGCCAAAGAATAAGGTTGAAATTCTTGTTTCAATAGGACAGAAAGTAAAAGCAGGTGAAACTATAATAGCAAAAGTTAAGAGGTGATTTTAATGAGAAAAAATAAGTTTATATTTGTCCCGAGTTTATTCACAATTTTAAATATGTTTTCAGGTTTTCTTGCGATTTTAAATGCGATGAATGGGGCTTTCATTCAATCGGCGTGGTTCATAATTATTGCTGCCATATTTGATTCACTTGACGGAACAATGGCGAGACTAACAAAGTCGGCAACCGAATTTGGAGTTGAACTTGATTCACTTGCCGATGTGATATCATTCGGCGTTGCCCCATCTGTCTTAGTTTATAAATTTTACTTTCATGAGCTTGGAGAAATTGGCTTATTCCTAAGTTCACTCCTTATGATATTTGGTGCACTCAGACTGGCAAGATTTAATGTTGAACTCGTCGGGTTCGATAAAGAATTCTTTAAAGGTCTCCCGATCCCATCTTCCGCTTCAACTGTTGCCTCTTACATAATTTTGTTCTATGATAGCGAGACGGGAATGTCGAAGTTTGAAAAACTTACCTTGATCCCAATGGTAATAGCACTTTCCCTGCTTATGGTAAGTTCTATTAAATATGAAACGATTCCAAAATTTTCCCTTAGATCAATGAAATCATCCCCAATTAAATTCTTTTACTTTTACCTTGGCATAATCCTTGGAATTCTAACACGAGGTAAAATTATATTCCCGTGGTTTGTAATATTTATCTTATCTGGCGCTATAAGATCATTAATTAACACTTTTAAACCAATACTTGGCTTTGCTGGAACTACACCATCTGACGAGACTGAGGATTTTCAAGATTTTGATATTTAAAGACTGATCGGAAGATGATAAAAGCTAAGATAATAGTCAAACTAAAAAACACAATTTTAGATCCACAGGGAAAAACAATTCAACATGCTCTTGAAACGCTTGGATATAAAGAGATAGAAAGTTTACGGTCGGGAAAATTTTTCGAGATAAATTTAAATATGGACAACGAAGAAAAAGCTAAATCCATTGTTGACGAGATCTGTCGTAAAATTCTTTCAAACCCCGTGACTGAGGAATATCAATTTACAGTTGAAAAAATCACGAAATTATAAAACTTCAATTTTCCCGCCCCAAAATTTTCTATAAATGTAAAGCAAAACAAGCACGAACGAACTTAACACAAATGCTATCGCAGAGCCAAAAGGTTTATCCCTCGCAACTATAAACTGATTTTGGATCAAATTACCAACAAGAATACTTTTAGCCCCACCGAGCAAATCAGACACTATAAATGACCCAAGCGTTGGGATAAAAACAATCGTAACACCAACGATTATCCCTGGCAAGGTAAGTGGTAAAATCACTCGTTTAAAAGTCCTAAACTCATCAGCCCCAAGGTCTTTGGATGCCTCAATTAAACTGATGTCGATTTTTTCAAGTGATGCATAAATTGGCAGGATCATAAACGGCAATTCCCCATAAATGAGACCAAGCAAGACTGAAAATTCATTGTAAAGTAAAGGCAGTGGTTTATTTATCAATCCAATTTTAAGCAAAAACAGATTTATTAAACCTTCATCCCGCAGAATCAAAATCCAGGCATATGTTCTTATCAAAAAACTTGTCCACAAGGGAACAATGATTAAGAACAAATACAGAATTTTATTTTCAGGTTTAACTTTCAACGCAATAAAATATGCAACTGGATATCCAATAAATAAGCAAATAATTGTCGTTAAAATGGCTATGTAAATAGAGCGAAGATAAATTGGAATGTAAAGTGAATCAAAAACCCTGATGTAATTTTTCAACCAAGCAAATGAAAATATATATTCCTTTAAATTCTCAATTGGTTCAAATCCCCCATAGATCCCACGTTGCAAAAAGCTATAATAAAGCATTATTAAAAGAGGAAAGAGAAAGAAAACAATAAGAACCATCGCAGATGGAATAAGAAAAACCCAGTAAACTTTACCCCTCATACTTCAAGAAAGACCATATTTCTTTTCTCCCAAACCACATAAACTTCTTCACCAGGGGAAAACTCATTCTTAAGCTTTACATCTCTGTTTTGTTCCTCGACAAAGATCAAAAAGCCATTTGCCCTTAAAACCCAACTCGTTGAAGCCCCGCAATAAAGTTTTGACTCAATGACCGCAGGGATGGATACAAAGGCTTGGTTTTTAACAGGAGCTTTTCTTATCAAGATTTTTTCAGGTCTGACGATAAATTTGAATTCACCGTTATTAAACCTCAGATTTTTATTGCTCAAAACTTTAAAGCGCACAAGATTTGGAAGTTCAATTTCAACTATATGTTTGTCCAGCCTATGCAAAATTCCCGTAAATAAATTCCTTGCACCCATAAAGTTAGCTACAAACTCGGTCCTTGGTCTTTCGAATATCTCATAGCCAGTGCCAACTTGCTCAATCTCTCCCCTGTTAATAACAGCAATTCTATCTGAAATTGACAACGCTTCCTCTTGATCATGCGTCACAAAAATAAATGTGATTTTAACCTCATGCTGAAGTTTCTTAAGTTCTATTTGCATCTCCTTTCTTAACTTCGGATCAAGAGCATTTAACGGTTCGTCGAGAAGCAAAACCTTTGGTTTAAGCACAAGAGCTCTTGCAAGCGCAACTCTTTGTTTTTGCCCGCCACTTAATTCTGAAGGTTTTCTATTTTCAAGTCCCGTTAACTGAACTAGCTCAAGCGCATCAAAAACCCTTTTTCTAATTTCAGCCTTTCCGAGATTCTGATATCTTAAACCGAAAGCGATGTTCTCAAAGACATTTAAATGTGGGAAAAGAGCATAATTTTGAAAAACCATATTAACGGGTCTTTTATAAGGCGGGATATCAGTATAATCAATCCCGTCAATTATAACCCTCCCTGAGTTTGGACTTTCAAATCCAGCTATTATTCTGAGAAGCGTTGTTTTACCACATCCACTTGGGCCAAGCAGTGAGAAGAATTCCCCCTTGTTTACAACAAGATTGATATTGTTAAGAACTTTAACATTATTAAAAGATTTACTTACGCCCTGAATCTCAACCAGGGCTTGAACCGAAGATGATGCCAACTCTCCCATCTCTTCTAAGTTCCCTCCAAATTTAATGGTTTTATCATGTTAACTTTCACAATTTCAAATATGTTTTCCTTTTGACAGCTCATGTTTCGTTTCTTCTTTTTTTAAATAAATATAAAATCTTTTTGAAAAAATCAAGTTTTGAAATATCTGAGCTCGAGTTATCCTTGAAAATAAAATCAAAATTCGCTACATTTTTACCAAGTAAAATAAAAATTGAGGTTTGAGGTATGTCAAAAACTTTAATTGCAGTACTTGGCGTCATAGGCTTTATAATTATCGTAGCACTGTTAATTGTTGGATGGATAACCTCGACATATAATCAACTTGTTCGGCTTGATGAGATGGTCAATCAATCATGGGCACAGGTTGAAAATCAATATCAAAGAAGATATGATTTGATCCCAAATCTTGTTGAAACAGTCAAAGGCTATGCAAAGCATGAAAGAGAAGTCTTCACGCAGGTTACCGAGGCAAGAGCAAAGGTTGGGCAGATAAATATAAGCCCAGAGGTTTTGAAAGACCCAGAAGCTTTTGCAAAATTTCAACAGGCACAAGATGCTCTCGGTTCAGCTCTCGCAAGATTACTTGCTGTCGCTGAAAATTACCCACAACTTAAAGCAAACGAAAATTTCCTTCAACTTCAAGCTCAATTAGAAGGAACTGAAAATAGAATATCCGTTGAACGAAGAAGATATAACGAAGTTGTACAACAGTATAATACCTATATAAGAAGATTCCCTGTAAATATAATTGCAGGAATGTTTGGCTTCAGAGAAAGACCTTATTTCAAAGCGGCTGAACAAGCGCAGCAAGCACCTAAAGTTCAGTTTTAAAAATAAACCCAAAACACATATGAAAAATGCACCCATTAAAACATTTACTTTTCTCGCCTTTGTTGTGATTTCACTTTTGTTTTCTTCCTTCATCTCACAAGAAGAACCTCTGAAACATCCACTTGAAAAACATCTTAAAAACATTCGCCAGCTCACATTTGGCGGAGAAAATGCCGAAGCATATTTTTCCTTTAACGAAACAAAATTAATCTTCCAATCCACGCGTGATAGTTTTGAATGTGATCAAATTTTTATAATGAACATCGATGGAAGCGACTTAAAACTTGTAAGCACAGGAAAGGGTAAAACAACATGTGCTTATTTTTTGCCAGGCGACACAGAGATTATTTATTCATCAACACACCACATAAATGAAAAATGCCCTCCAAAACCTGATTATTCCAAAGGTTATGTATGGAAACTTGATGATTACGATATTTTCAAAGCAAAAGCTGATGGTTCAAATTTAAGGCAGTTAACAAATACCCCAGGCTATGATGCCGAGGCAACCGTCTCACCGAAGGGTGATAAAATTGTCTTCACTTCAATGAGGGATGGTGATCTTGAAATTTATACGATGGATCTTGATGGTAGAAATATCAAACGACTCACTTTTGAAAAAGGATATGATGGAGGAGCATTTTTTTCCTGGGATGGAAAGAAAATTTGCTATCGCGCATATCACCCGAAGGATTCAGCTGAGATCGCTGAGTATGAACAACTTCTTAAAGATAGATATATTAAACCTATGAAACTGCAAATTTTTGTAATGGATGCAGATGGAAAAAACAAACGACAAATAACAAATAATAACGCAGCAAATTTTGCTCCATTTTTTCATCCCGATGGACAACGAATCATTTTCTCATCAAATATGCATGATCCAAAAGGAAGGGACTTTGATCTTTACATGGTAAATATCGAAACAGGTGAGATCGAAAGAATAACTTATTTCCCTGACTTTGATGGTTTTCCAATGTTCACCAAGGATGGGAAAAAACTTGTCTGGTGCTCAAATAGAAATAACAAAAAACGGGGTGAAACAAATATATTCATCGCGGACTGGGTTGACTGAGCAAAAACTTAAAGAAATAGAAGAAATCTTTGAAGAAATTATCAGTGGAAGATTCAATATCTCAAAGGTTGAACTCGTGTATGATAGCATTGATTTAACTGAAATTTTCATCAAGAAGCTTGAAAAATTGAATTTCATTCCTAAGAAAGTTAAAGATGTTGAAGTTGAGCTGGGATTTCGCGTCCCAGCTTTTTATTTAAAAAATCGCGAGGCGTTTTTTGGATGGGTTTTCTGGGAAATTTTCACGGAAACTAAAAAGCGTAAACTCTTTGGCTCAGTTCTGAAGAATCAGCGCGGGGATTGGGAAATTCAAATAACTGAAAATGAAAACACCATTATCTACGTCAACGAATTAAACAAGATTGAGATCGACCTATCAACAATGGCTTGGTAATCCTCACATCATCCCTGCTTTTCTCAACGCTTCAGCTCCACTTGCGATCTCAAGCATCTCCTTTGTTATCATAGCTTGGCGGGTCTTGTTAAAGAGAAGTTGCAAATCTTTAAGAAGCTCATTTGCATTTTCTGTAGCATTATCCATAGCCGTCATTCGTGCTGCCTGCTCCGCCGCATTTGACTCAAGCAAAACCCTCAAGATATGAGTTTCAAGATACTTCGGAATCAAATCCTTCAAGATGCTTTTGGGATCAGGCTCGTAAATATACTCAACAATAGGAACTTTCACACCTTTGGACGGCTTTACAACTTCAAGTTTTGAAACTATAGGGAGAAATTGTTCTACCACTATTCTTTGCTGAACTATTGATTTAAACTCATTATAAATTATCTCAACCCTATCAAATTCTTCCATCAAAAAACCGTCAACAATCCTTTTCATTATTTCTTGGACCCAAGAATACTCAATGGTTTTTCTAAAGAGCCCTGTGAAACTTCCAACTATTTCAAAATCCTTTTTATGTCTGCTGAAATAATCAAATCCTTTCTTTCCAACGCAAATTAGTTTAACTTTTCCACCTTGGAGTTCGCTTTTCCTTTCTTCTATCAAAGCTAATGTTCTTCTTATTATATTCGTGTTGAATGAGCCGCAAAGTCCTCTATCAGCAGTTACGACAACAAGTGCAATGTTTCTTACTTCCCTTTGCTTTAAAAATGGATTATCAAAACCACCTTCAAAAGTTAATATAAAACGCTGAATTAACTCATCAATTTTTTTAGCATAAGGTCTTGCTGAAATAATTCTATCCTGTGCCCTTCTCAAACGAGCGGCTGCAACCATTTTCATCGCTTTGGTGATCTTCTGTATGCTTCGCACAGCGTTGATCCGTCGCTTGATATCCCTTAAAGCAGGCATTAATCTTTCAAAGTTTATTTTTTAATGACAAACTTCACCCCCGCAATGAGCGGGGGTGAAACATAACTTTACAAAATTCACTTCAGCGTCGATTTAAACGACGAGACAAAGTCTTTCAAAATCGAATGAAGATTTTGAATCGTTTCATCATCAAGATCTTTCGTCTCAGCAATTTTATCGAGAATATCCTTATGCCTTGCTCTCATAAAAGCTAAAAATTCACTCTCAAATCTTCTAATTGACTCAACTGGTAATTCATCAAGATACCCTTGTGTCCCTGCGAAAATCAAAACAACTTGTTCCTCAACGGGCATCGGCTGATACTGATCTTGCTTCAATAATTCAACAAGTCGTTGTCCCCTCCTCAATTGTGCTTGAGTTGCCTTGTCAAGATCAGATGCAAATTTAGCAAATGCTTCTAGTTCTCTATACTGCGCAAGCTCAAGGCGTAACTTCCCAGCAACTTTTTTCATCGCTTTTATCTGAGCATTTCCACCAACTCGTGAGACAGAAATACCAACATTGATAGCGGGTCTCACACCTGCATTGAAAAGCCCAGGCTCAAGGTAAATCTGCCCATCTGTAATTGAAATAACATTTGTCGGGATGTATGCAGAAACATCACCAGCTTGAGTTTCAATTATCGGAAGCGCGGTTAAACTTCCACCACCAAGTTCATCGCTTAATTTTGAAGCCCTTTCAAGAAGGCGCGAGTGCAAATAAAATATATCTCCAGGATACGCCTCCCTACCCGGTGGACGCCTTAAGAGAAGTGAGACCTGCCTATAAGCCCACGCGTGCTTACTTAAATCATCGTAAACGATAAGAGCATGCCTACCCGAATCACGGAAATATTCTCCCATTGTACATCCAGCATAAGGAGCTATATACTGAAGTGGAGCCGGATCACTTGCAGAAGCAACTACAACAATTGTGTAATCCATCGCCCCTTCCTCTTCAAGCTTTGCAACAACCTGAGCAACTGTTGACATCTTTTGGCCGATAGCGACATAAATGCAATAAACTGGTTTTATTCCCAACTGTTTCGCTCTTTCAGTATGTGTAAACTTTTGATTTATTATCGTATCGATTGCGATCGCCGTCTTACCAGTTTGTCTATCCCCAATGATCAATTCTCTCTGCCCTCGGCCTATTGGAATCATCGCATCAATTGCTTTTATACCCGTTTGCAATGGCTCTTTCACAGGTTGACGATAAATAACGCCAAGTGCCTTCCTTTCAATTGGCATATACTTTTCAAATTCCACAGGTCCTTTATCATCAAGCGGTTGTCCAAGTGGATTTATCACCCTGCCAAGAAGTTTTTCACCAACCGGGACTGATAGAAGTCTACCTGTTCTGCGAACAATGTCACCCTCCTTGATAAGGGTATCCTCACCAAATAAAATGCAACCGACATTGTCCTCCTCAAGATTCATCGCAACTCCCATAACGCCATTTGGAAATTCAAGCAGCTCGCTCATCATAACCTTTGATAACCCATAAACACGCGCTATCCCATCCCCAACTTGAAGCACAGTCCCAACATCGTAAATATCAACCTCTTTCTCAAATCCAGTTAACTGTTTTCTTAATATAGCCGATATTTCATCAGGCCTAATTTCGACCGTTGCCATAACATTCTACCTTTGTTTTCTTTTTAACTCCCATAAATCAATTGTTCGCGCAAAAGTTGAATTCTTCTTTTTATGCTTGCGTCGTAAACAGTATCACCAATCTTTATTATAATCCCACCAAGTATCGATGGATCAACTTTATAAATCGCTTTAACTTTTTTCGCTCCAGTCAATTCAAGAATTTTTTTCTCAATTTTTTTCCTCTCGTTGCCATTAAGTTCCAGGGCGGTAATAACCTCTGCAGTCACCACCCCAACTTTCTCATCGTATAATTCCTGATACACTTTAACAATATCATGAAGTAAATCCTCGCGCTTCTTCTCAACCAGAAGAAGTATAAATTTCAAAACTATTGGATCAACACGACTATCAGCAAAAATTTCCTGGATTATTTCCCTTTTTTTGTCCTCTCTGATTATCGGACTTTTCAAGAAAAGTTGAAGATCACGCGAGCTTCTTATCATCGAATCAATCAACTGAACATCTTGCGTAATTCGATCAAGTTTCTTAAGTTCCTCAGCGATCTCAATTAACGCCTTAGCATATCTTTTCGCTATCCTTATATTAGCCATCTATCACCTCAAGCTCTTTTTTCAGAAGAAATTTCTTGAAGATATTTTTCAACAAGTTTCTTATGCTTCTGCTCATTTAAAGTTTCCCCAAGCAGTTTCGATGCAATCTGAATCGCAAGATCAACCACTTGAGTCCTCAACTGCAACATCGCTTGCTCTCTATGTCTCTCGATCTCCTCCCTTGCTCTCTCAATCATCATATCCGCTTCTTTCCTTGCCTTCTCCAATATCTCAGCACGTATTCTCTCAGCCGTTTCTCTACCCTCTCGAATTATTTTTTGCACTTCTTCCTCAGCGCGGGCAAGATTGCGTTTGTTCTCCCCCATCAATCTTTCTGCTTCCTCCTTTGCCCTTTGAGCATCCTCAAGAGCTTTCCTTATACTTTCCTCACGCCTTGTCAACGCTTCAATTATTGGTCCCCAAGCTACCTTTTTCAAAATTACAACGAGAATCAAAAATGTAATTATTGTCCATATCGCAACGCCTGGATTTATCTCAAGCATACTTTAAAAAATTTTTATTTTAACGCGAGAATGATACATATAACCTCAGCAAAGAGCGTGACACCTTCTATCAAAGCTGCTGAAATTATCATTGATGTTCTAACCTCACCAGCAACTTCAGGTTGACGACCGCTTGCCTCCATTGTTGCAGCTGCAAGTTTGCTTATTCCGTATGCAGCACCTATGACTGATAAAGCTGCTCCGAAACCACCTGCAATGTGTGCTAATTCGGGCATTTTCTCCTCCTTTTGTTTTTTGTTTTTATTTTAATGTTGATGTATTGAAAGACCCACAAATAGTGCTGTAAGCATTGTGAAAATATACGCTTGTATAAATGCAACTAATATCTCAAGAAAGTTTATGAAAATTGCAAAAGCAATTGAAATTGGAGCTACAAGAACACTTTTGAAAACGAAGATTAGACCAATCAAAGCCAAAATGACAATATGCCCTGCCGTCATATTTGCAAACAAACGAACGGTTAAAGCAAAAGCCTTAGCAAAAAGCCCAAGAAACTCAACTATGAACATAACTGGTGCAACAAACGCTGGAACACCATGTGGGACAAGCCCTTTATAATATCCAATTAAACCATGTTTTCTTATCCCAGCAATCTGAATTAGAATAAAAGATAAAAATGCAAGTCCACCTGTAACTGCAAGATTTCCAGTTGCGGTTGCCCCGTAAGGAATTAAACCAAAAAGGTTGCACAAAAGGATGAAAAAGAAAAGCGTCAAGAAATAATGAAGATATCTTAACCCCTCCTTACCAATTACAGATAAAATTATCTCATCACGAATGAAAACAACAAAAACCTCAACCAAATTCGCTAACCCATGTGGCACAACGCTTCTTCTATAGCTTCTGGCAACTAAAGACAAAACCACGATAAGGATTATCGAGACAAGCCACATAAAGAAAACATGCTTCGTAATCGAAAGATCTATTGTTATACCCCCAATATGAATCGGTGGAAACTGTGGAAGAGTTATATGTCCAAATGGTTCAAGATCAATTGTTCTTGAATCAGATATATGATGAAGCATCCAATCTGAGCTCTCTCCACCACCGTGAGAAGCTCCTGAATGCTTCAAAGTATCAGCTGCCACAGCTAAATTACTAATCCACACCTCCCTCAAAACTCCCTTTTTGTTGTCAATTTACCTAAAAATAAAACCTCAACCCCAAGGAAAACAAAGTAAAATAAAAGCAAAGATATAATAAGCCCATAAATTTCAAAATTTAAAACTTTCAGCAAGAGAAAAATCACTCCAGCGATCACAAATAATCTAATTCCCATGCTTCCTATCGTTAACTTCAAAAATTCTTTATTTGACTTCGCCATGCCTTGCTTCAGAATAAAAATTCCAATAATTGAATTGATAACGCTTATCAAAGAACCAACGATAAACGACTTTATGAACTCAACACTTGCAAATTTAAAAAGTGGATATGAAATTAGCAACCATACAACTACAACGGCAACCAAAGCATATATTAAAAATCTTTTGACATCAATTTTCATCATGCTTTTCCTTCCTTTTTAAAAGTTCAAGCACAGCCTTTATAAAGTTATACATACCCACAATTATACCGAGCGTCGCACCGACGATCATCCATAAAGGTGCTGTTCCATAATGGTCGTCAATCAATTTTCCTATAAACCAAAATATTACAACAGTTATCGCAAGCTGTAAACCAAGTCCGCTATACGGAGCCATTTCCTTTACAGCACGACCTATACCACGAAACGCTCCTTCCTTTTTCTCTTCATTTGACATTTTAGGAAATTTTGTTAACTGTTGAAACACTCGTCGTCATCACACACTTGCCATCAAATATCGCTCCCTCATCGACTACAAGCTTTGATGCTTTAATGTCACCCTTTATAACTGCTTTGCTTTCAAATACGAGCTTTTCAGCGACAACAATTGTTCCATTCACCTTTCCACTTATGATGGCACTTTTAGCCTCAATGTCTCCATGTACCTCCCCAGTTGCCCCGATTGTCAAATTACCATTAACATGGATATTACCGTTCACTTTCCCGTCGATTCGCATACTGCCTTGACTTACAATCTTACCCTCAATCACAGTTCCATTCGCAATGATGTTAATCTCAACATTTGAACTTTTTCCCTCCTTGTTCCCACCAATTAGAGCCATCGAATTTTACCCAAGTTTTAATTTGGAATATAATATCTGGGATTTAAAGGCTTTCCGTTCCTCCACAGCTCAAAGTGTAAATGTGGTTCATGTCCTGTCTTACCCGTTTTTCCAACAAGGGCTATTGCTTCACCTTGTCGGACAAAAACATTTCTTGTCTTCAAATTCATCTGCGCATGTTTATATACGCTCATATATCCACCACTGTGCAAAATCATGATTACATATCCATTTCTATAAGTCCAGTCAGAGAAAATAACATAACCGTCATCAATCGCCCTTATCACATCTCCTTCCCTTGCTGCAATATCAATTCCAAAATGTTGAATCTCTGGATTAAATCCACGAGTTAAAAACCCATTAAAAACTGGTGAAATAAACCTCGGCTTCACACCTTCAACATCGATTATTTGCAAAACATCGAAATCTTCATCCATTGTCATTTGGCTTCTCTGAGACATATTTTCAAGTTTGCTTATACTAACTGCAATACTATCGCTAACCTTCTCCCCAAGCGCTTGGCGTAAAAGATTATTGTAAAGTTTAACCTTCTCAAGTTCATAAGCAAAATTTTCAAGTCGTCGATATAACTCTTGCATTTTCTTCGCCCTCTCTCTGCTTTCGGCAAATGTTTCAGGAAAAACGATATATTTAACAGGCGTATGTATAACTATCACAAGAGCAATAGCAGAAATCAAAAGGATAAAAAGCACAATGGAAACAATCAAAGCCTCTCTACTTAACTTTACACCTCTGGGCTTCTCATTTTTATCAGAAAAAAATAAAACAGTATAAAAATGCTGCTTCTTACGCCTAAAACCTGACCTTGGAAATATCATCAGGCAGAAAGTTTAATTTTCAGGTTTTAAATATAAAAAAATAAGCCCTAAAAAACAAATTGCTAAAAATTTGCGGGATTAGACTTTGCCTGGGAACTTTATCACCGCCCCGTTTATTCCCTTTGCTTCTTCAGAACATAAATAACCTATAAACCTTGCCAAATCATAAGGATCCACCCAGTTTGAGTAATCAACCCCAGGCATGCTTTTTTTATTCTCTTCAGTTGCAATTACGCTCGGCAAGATAACATTACATGTAATATTGAAATCCTTAACCTCCTCCGCAATAACCTCGGTAAGTGCAATCAACCCCGCTTTTGAAACAATATAAGCGCCTTTTCCTGGTGAAGGTTTTAATGCAAGAGTGGAAGAAATATTAACAATCCGTCCATTTCTCTTCAGAATCATATCCCTTAAAGCCCACTTTGAACATAAGAAAGCACTTCGCAAATTCAAATCAATCATTTCATCAAATTCGCTCTCTTTAAGCTCAAAAATCATCTTCCCTTCAAAATATCCACCCACACAATTTATTAAGAAATCAACACCACCATGCCTTCTGACAAATTTAAAAATTTTTTCAACATCACCTTCCTTGAGCAAATTAGCTTTGACGCCGTACAGATTTTTATTTTTCAAAACATCTTTAAAAACTCCCTTAAACTTTTTTCCACTTCTATACACAGCATAAACTCTTGCACCATTATCAAGAAAATGTCTCACAACTACAGAGCCAAGCCCACCTGTTGAACCAGTTACAACTACATTTTTATCGTTGAACATGTTCTTTCCAGTTATGTTTTTAAAAATACTTTAATCCAGAAGCTGTATTAAAAATAACAACAATATCATCTCTTTTTATAATCCCATCAGAAACAAGTTTTTCAAGGGCCACCGCCGTCGCTGAGCCTTCTGGGCAAAGCATAATTCCCTCAACCTCAGCCATCTTTTTCATCGCCAAAATTATATCGCTATCTTCAACTTCAACCGCAGTGCCTCCACTTTTACGAATAATCTCAAGGATCAACCTTCCAGCAAATGGCTTTGGCACACGCAAACCATAAGCAATTGTTTTCGCATTTTCCCAGAACTCAACCTGAGTCTTTCCTTCTTTATACGCCTTAACAATTGGTGCACAACCCGAAGATTGAACTGCAACCATTTTCGGAAACTTTCTCTCGATCAAGCCAACCTCAATTAACTCATTAATAGCAAGCCAAATCCCAATGAGACCAGTTCCACCACCCGTTGGATAAATTATCCAATCTGGTACAACCCATCCAAGCTGTTCAACAATTTCAAACCCCAGAGTTTTCTTCCCCTGCAAACGATAAGGTTCTTTCATCGTTGAAATATCGAAAAATTCATTCCGACTTTGAACTATCCTCACAGCATCCGAAATTAGACCATCAACGAGCTCAACCTCGGCACCGTAAAATTCACATTCTTTTAAAATCAAAGACGGCGTATCCTTAGGAGCGCTTACAAAACATTTAATCCCTGCTCTAGCACAATAAGCACTTAAAGCACTTCCAGCATTTCCAGCAGTTGGCAAAGCAACCTTATCAATCCCAAGTTCAACCGCCTTTGAAACCGCACACGATAAACCACGAGCTTTAAATGAAAGCGTTGGATTAAACGATTCATCTTTTAAAAACAAATTCTTCAACCCGAGTATGCTCCCAAATTTTTCCAACCTTAAAAGCGGAGTCCATCCCTCACCCAAACTCACAACATTTTTTTCATCGATGACGGGTAAAAATTCAAAATATCGCCACATGCTTGAAACTCTGGTTTTAAAACTATCCCTGCTGACATGTCTTTTTATCCCATCGTAATCATAAACCGCTATCAATGGCTCGTTGCAATTCTGACAAAATCTTTGCACTTGGCGATGATCAAAAATTTCCCCGCAAACTGAACATCTCAGATAAATTATAAACGAGTTCATTTTTACTTTTGTTTTTGTTTATAAAAATTCCACCGTCAGTTATATAACCTGTAATGAGATCAGAGCCAACGACTTCAAAAATGACATCAATAGTTTTAAGATTTCCCCTTTTGCCAACTGTAAAAAATTCTTTAAAATTTTTAACAGGTTTCATACGCACAAATTTTGAAAAATCGCAAAGAACCAATGTCTCTTTCCCAGCAAGCCTTGCAATTTTAAAAATTGGCGAAGTCCCAGCCTTATTCAAAATATCCCCATTTTCAAATACCGCATCGCATCCAGATACAACGAGATCAACCGTCCCCAAAACATGATCAAGACCGAAATCATTTACCAGAAAGACATTAAAACCTAAATCCGAAAGTTTTTTCGCCATTTTATCGCCTTCACACTTGG